>SMXC01000301.1 GCA_004356825.1 Caldithrix sp. | reverse complement strand
GGGTGGCTGGTCGAACCATCAATTGCCAAATCAGCCAGAATCTCTCCGATCACGGGTGCGAATTTAAAACCATGCCCGGAAAAACCAGCGCCGATAATAACATTTTCATATTCAGGGTGAACATCCAGAATGAAATTGAAATCCGGCGTAATGGTGTACATGCAAACGGTAAAGTTTGTTCGGACCGGTTGAAATCGGGGAAATACTTTTTCAATAAACTGTAGAATGACCGGTTCGTCGCTTGGCTGCAGTGTTCTTCTCACTTCATCCGGCAGGGAGCTGATTCCAGGTATTTCGTGCTCGCCAATTTTTAACCCCATTTCGTTGACGGCAGGGAAACCATAAAAGCTGCCAAAATCTAATTCGACATAAAAGTTCGGAAAGCCATCAAGTTTGTAGTTAGCGATCTCCGGTGAGTCATACCAGAAAAGAACTTTTCGCCAAATATCGAAGTCAATTCCCAATGAAAGCATTTCTCGATTTGCCCAGGCGCCGCTTGTAATGATTAACTTCCCGGCGGCGATTTTTCGACGGTCGGTTGTTATTGAAATGTGATTTTTGTTCGCCTGCCAGGTTAGAACTTTTTCATTTGTATATAAAGTTGCCCCGTTTTTTTGGCCTAGTTCAGCAAATTTTTCAACTGATTTTTCCACGTACAAAAAACCGGCGATTGGGTCAAAATAGATAATAAAGTCTTCGGGTAGATGGAACTGAGGAAATCTTTTTCTTGCTTCATTAACGGTTAACTTTTCATGGGGCAGGTTATGTTTTTCATAACACAGGTCAAGCCCCTTGATAACTTCAGAATCAGGTTTGCCGGCGACAATGAGTCCGTTTTCAACAAATAGCTTCTCACCGGCTTTTTTTTCGAATTCATGCCAGAGATCGTAAGCCCGGTTGAGCAGCGGGATATAGTCGGGGTGTTCAAAGTAGGCTTTACGAATAAGCCGGGTTTCACCGTGAGAACTGCCACGGTCATGCGCTACACCGAATTGTTCGATACCACAAACGTTTAGACCTCTTTTTGCAAGTGTGTAAAGAGTGGCGCTTCCCATGCCCCCAACCCCGAGAACAGCTATATCGTATTTTTCTATTGAGCCGCTCATAATGAATGGTTGTGACTGAAGTTCGGTTTTTTAGGCTCGAAGAGAATTGAAAGCATAAGCAGTTCGTCGCTATATTTTTTTTTGCTTGGCCTCTGCGGCTAATACCCCGCCGCTTGTCCATCCTTGCGCGACTCGGACGCACCATAGTAAACTTTGTTTTCCCAATCTATCATAATGGCCTGGTAGCCGCCGAAGCTGCCGACATTGGTACCGACTCGATGCCCCATTTTCCTCAAGTCACGATAGACTTCATAAGGCAACCCTGATTCAAGGTAAACGTTTCCGCCGTTTGTCATTTCCTCTCCGGTTGGCTGAGAAGAGCCCTGGTGCAAAATTCTTGGCGCATCGCCGGCCTCCTGGATATTCATGCCAAAGTCAATTATGTTTATAACTATTTGTGCATGACCCTGCGGCTGGGTTGCGCCGCCCATGACGCCGAAGCTCATAAATGGCTTGCCGTCTTTGGTGATAAACGCGGGAATAATCGTATGGAACGGACGCTTGCCGGGCGCGTAGGTGTTGAAATTTCCTTCTTCAAGATCAAATAACTCACCGCGGTCCTGAAAGATGAAACCGAGACCATCCGGAGAAAGCCCGGTTCCCATGCCGCGGTAATTGCTTTGGATGAGTGAGACCATGTTGCCATCTTTGTCGGCTGTGGTTAAATAAATGGTGTCGCCCGCCAGCAAAGCCGGATTGCCGGCTTCGTAACGTTTTGCCGCGCGTTCCGGATTAATTAAAGCGCGTCGCTGTGCGGCGTATTCTTTTGAAATAAGCGCTTCAACCGGGATCCGGTTGAAATCGGGGTCGGCATAGAATTTGGCGCGGTCTTCAAAAGCCAATTTTTTGGCTTCAATAAAATGGTGAATGTATTCTTTGCTGCCAAATCCCCACCCTTGAAGATCATAATCTTCAAGAATGTTCAAAATTTGCAGTGCTGCGATACCCTGACCGTTTGGCGGCAGTTCCCAAACGTCATAGCCGCGATAGTTTGTGGAAACGGGTTCGACCCAATCTGATTGGTGTGAAGCCAGATCCTCGAACGAGAGAAAACCACCGACGCGCTTCATAAAAGCATCCATAGTTTTTGCGAGTTCACCTTTGTAAAAAACGTCCCGGCCGCCCTTGGCGATTTTTTCCAGGGTGTTGGCAAGATTAGGATTTTTAAAGACCTCGCCCTTTTTTGGAGCCCGGCCATTTGGCATGAACGTTTCTTTAAAACCCTCATATTCTTGTAAAAGCGGTACGCTGCGATTCCAGTAGTAGGCGATAAGTTCGGAAAGTGGAAACCCTTCCCGGGCATATTTAATTGCTGGCGCCAGATTTTCTTTCATGGAAAGATTCCCGAATTTCTTGTGCAGCTCAAACCAGCCGTCAACACACCCGGGAACCGTAACCGGCAGCGGACCATGACTCGGGATTTTTTCTAAGCCTCGTTTTTTGAAATAATCAAGAGTAAGCGACCTGGGCGAACGGCCACTGGCATTGAGTCCGTAAAGTTTCTCGGTTTTGGCGTCCCAAACAATTGCAAAAAGATCCCCGCCAATTCCGTTGCCGGTTGGTTCCATCAAACCAAGCACAGCATTAGCGGCAATCGCAGCGTCGATAGCGTTCCCGCCTTGTTTCAAAATGTCTAGTGCAACTTGCGTCGCGAGGGGTTGGCTGGTGGCGGCCATGCCGTTTCTGGCGATCACTTCGGAACGCGTGGCAAAGCTCCTGCCGGTGATTCGATCCTGAGCGTAAATGGGTAATGAGAACATCGAAACGAGAATGATGGAATTAATAGATTTGATCATGAGTTCTCTCCTTATTCTGTCTAACTTTCAACAAACGGCACAATGGATTGAAGCTGAAAATTGATTTCTAAAAGTTAGCTATCGAAACGTAAATTGTCAAGTTGATTCATTCATCTCTGCTAAGAATGACTCAGTCCTGAAACATTGTCTTGAAGGCGGACAGAAGCTGAGCCTCGCAATCTTAATCGTTCTTCTAAGTCAGTGTGGTAATACTTTGTAAATTAAATACTTAAAGGTCGAATTAATTTTTGAGTGAATCTTGGTACGCTTCTTGTAAACGCTGTATCAATGAATTAAAGGATGTTAGCTTCGCATCAAGGACGAACCCACACCTCAGCGCTGCACCTCGTGTCTTTCTTGCTCTAAAGCTTCTTTTTATTTTCAAAGCATTTTGAGAGTTTCTTTGCAGATACTTTGTCTTAAGAGATAGAAACAGTGAGAGAAGAATTCCAATGGTTTGGAGGCCACGGATGAAGTTATTAATTATTGCAATTTTGACGAGCTTGCTCTCGCTCAATTTTTGGGTGGGGAATTCGAGCGTGCAGCAAAATAAAATTTCAGACTTTGAGCAATCACTTCGGACGGTCGAGGGAGTCATGCAGGTTGATTTTGTTCGACGTACCAGCAATCAAAAAATTTTGAAAATTCTGGACAGATTTAACCCAGGGTTAAAAAACGATTTAAAGCAAGAAATCGCCAACGAGATTTATCAAAGGAGTATTAAATATCCCAATCTCGATGTGGATTTGATTTGCGCTACAATTACCCACGAAAGCGGCCGCACCTGGGATCCGAAAGTCGTTTCAAAGGCCGGCGCAATGGGACTGATGCAGATTATGCCTGCGACCGGGAAGTGGTTATCAAAATACGAGGGAATTTCCTGGACGGGAGATGAAGAAGTTCTGTTCGACCCGATTAATAATATACGGTTGGGAACGCGCTATCTCTCTGCTTTGATTGAAACCTATGATTTGGAAGGCGGTTTGGCAGCTTATAATGGTGGCGATAAAAGAGTGAGAATGTGGTTGAAACATGATAAAGCGGATGGTATTTTGTGGCCCGAGACCAGGGCTTATATTCCGTTCGTGTTGAATTTGTATGACGAGTTTAAGAGTACAAGTCTCTAGAAAACACAGATGTCCTCCTCAAAACCCGGGTTCAGTCGCTTATTTGGCATCCCGGGTTTTTTTATCCCCCAATTCTCTTCCTTTTTAATAAATACTCAAACAAGGCCCGGTCGTAGTCTTCCTTGGTGTTGAGCGTGACGTAGTCGATTTTGTGCTCGCGGCAGAATTTTTTGTAGGTGCTGATAAATTCGGTAACCTGTTGTTGATACTCACTTCGAATGTGCCAGGGTTGGGTGTTGATCTCTTCACCAGTTTCCATATCCTTAAAAACCGCGTCCTGATTAAACTCAAAACTAAATTCCAGCGGATCCAATATTTGAAAAACGATGACCTCGTGATTTTTATGGCGGAAATGCCGCAATCCGGAACGTACCTTCTGCGGGTCGTCCAGTAGATCGGATAGCAGGATAATCAGACCGCGCCGTTTGATCCGGTCGGCCATTTGATGCAGGGCCGAGGAAATGTCGGTTTTGGAGCTGCTTTCTGTCTTGTCCAGTTCGGTCAAAATTTGGTTGAGGTAGGTGGTGACCGAACGGGGTGGGAGGTACCTGCGAATTTTTTCGTCAAAGGTGACCAGCCCGACGGCGTCTCGTTGCTGCATCATTAAATAAGAGAGCGCCCCAGCTAAATACGATGCGTACTGCAATTTACTCATGCCGCTTGAGGAGTATCCCATCGAAGCAGAGGCGTCCAGGAGAATGTAAGTCTTCAGGTTGGTCTCTTCTTCAAACCGTTTGACATAAAAACGGTCGGTTTTGCCGTAAACTTTCCAGTCGATATGTTTGATTTCGTCGCCGGGCATGTATTGACGGTGTTCGGCAAATTCCGCGCTGAAACCATGATAAGGACTTTTATGCAAACCGGTGATAAATCCTTCCACCACCAGGCGTGCGCGTAAATCCATGGAGCGCAGCTTCGAGACGACTTCGGGATTCAGGTACTTGCGGCTATCAGCGAGTTGGGAGGTTGACATAGTTTAATTTTTATTTTCCAAAAGCCGTTCCACGATATCGACCGCGTCAATGCCTTCGGCTTCGGCGTTAAAGTTCGTTACCAGGCGGTGCCGGAGAACCGGCTTCGCCACAGCGTGAACATCGGCAATTTCGGGAGTTGGCCGACCATCCAAAATAGCGCGGGTTTTGGCTCCCAGAATGAGATACTGGGAAGCACGCGGACCGGCGCCCCAGCTAATTGACTCCCGGATAAAGTCCGGAGACTTTTCATAGTTCGGCCGGGTATTTCGAACTAAACTCACTGCAGCGTTAATGACTTCGTCAGCGACCGGCACCCGGCGTACCAACTTCTGTAAATTCAAAATTTCATCTGCTGTTAATATGGGGTTCAACTCGGCTTCATAGGCGCTGGTCGTCGATTTAACGATCTGCGCTTCTTCTTCTCTGGATGGGTAATCCAGCCAGAGGGTAAACATAAATCTATCCAGTTGCGCCTCTGGGAGGGGGTAGGTCCCTTCCTGCTCAATTGGGTTTTGAGTGGCCAGGACAAAGAATGGTTCTGGGAGCTTATAGGTGGTTCCGGCGGCAGTGACTTCGTGTTCCTGCATGGCCTGCAGAAGCGCCGCTTGAGTTTTTGGCGGCGTGCGGTTGATTTCATCTGCCAGGACAATATTAGCAAAGACGGGACCTTTGACGAATTTAAAGGATTTGTGACCGGTCGATGTGTCTTCTTCAATGATTTCAGTACCGGTAATATCCGAGGGCATTAAGTCGGGAGTGAATTGGATTCGGTTAAACTTTAAGTCTAAAACTCGCGACAGGGTGCTAATCAAAAGTGTTTTGGCTAATCCGGGCACGCCAACCAACAGACAGTGCCCCCTGGCCAATAAAGAGATGAGCAGATCATCTATAATTTCCCTTTGCCCGATGATTATTTTTCCAATTTCGGCCGCGATTTTGTTACGAGCCTCTCTTAGTTTCTGAACGCTTTCTAAATCATCCGGCTTGGTTCTATTTTCTGCCATTCAACCTCCGACTGTGCAATTCACTAGCATGGGTTTTGTTGAAATTTTTGAATTTTAATTGTAACCATTTCACATTCAAATGTCAAATGAATTTTCTTGATGTTCGCCTCTGATTTGATTAAATTAGTGTTAATATTTGTATCGAAATTTTCATAGGTTATCAATTTTTCACAAAGAGGAAAAATGCAAAAAGTTAATCTAAAAGGCCTCGACTTAAACGAACTTCGCGACTTTGTTGTGTCAATAGATGAAAAACCCTTCCGCGGCGATCAAATTTTTAGCTGGCTTTACAACAAAAGCATCAACTCTTTCGACGAAATGACCAACCTGTCCAAAGAGTTAAGAGATAAATTGCTTGAGCGGGCTCAAATAGACCAGCTTAAATTAGTTGTACAGCGGCAGTCAGGACAGGATCAGTCGATAAAGTATTTGTTTCAGTTGGAAGACGACAGTCAGATTGAATCGGTGCTGATGTTTGACGGTAACCGAGCGACACTCTGCATCTCCACCCAGGTAGGCTGTGCCATCGACTGTAAGTTTTGCGCGACCGGTATGATGGGACTGAACAGGCATTTGACACCAGGTGAAATCCTCGACCAGGTTCTCGCGGTGCAAAAGTTAAACGGTACAAGAGTCACCAATGTTGTTTGCATGGGAATGGGTGAGCCGTTTCACAATTACGATAATTTGATGAAAGCCTGCGAACTATTGAGTGATGAATTAGGCCTTAATTTGGCACGGCGCCATATTGTCGTTTCTACCAGCGGTCTGATTCCGAAGATTTACCGTTTCGCCGATGAGAATCATAAATACCGTTTGGCGATTTCCCTGAACGCAACCCTGGACGAAATCCGATCGCGCATTATGCCGCTAAACAAAAAGTGGCCAATCGCCGAACTGATGAAAGCGGCTGCCTACTACACAAAAAAATCAGATCTGCGTGTAACTATCGAATATGTGCTCATGGCCGGACTGACTGATTCCTTAGAAGATGCGAAACGATTGAAAAATATTGTAAAAGGCTTATTTTGTAAAATCAACCTGATTCCATACAATGCAACGCTTGGAGAATTTAAACGGCCTGAGGAAAGAAGAATTATGCAGTTCTATGAGCAGATGCGGGATTTAACTGTGCCGGTAACGATTCGCTGGAGTAAGGGGGACGATATTGACGCCGGCTGTGGTCAACTAGCTGTCAAGGCTTAGTTGGAGACCTCCTTATTATTATAAGCGCGATGATGCCAGGCTGTCTTATGGGAAATATCGCGACAGGATTTTGGGTTCGTTTTAAAATTTTTTGAAAGCCGCTTTTGGTCGGCTTTGTTTACATGGATGGCAAGTATTTTTTGACATTGTTCTTCGGCCTGTTGATATTTTTCAAACTTTGAATAAATGTCGTATAAGTTCACACGGCAAACGATCTCATTGTAGGGTGAAAGGATATTTGCGGTTTCTAAAGACAGAATAATTTTTTCGTAATAGCCGGCCGCCTCATGCCAGAGCTCGAGCTTCTTTGCTGTTTTTGCTGCGCACCAAAGGAAGATTCGGCTATCCGGAAATTCTTCAAGCCCTTGTTTAATAATCTCAAACCCTTCCTGGTAATTTTCTTCTTCAATGCAAATCCAACAGAGCCCGCACATCGCACTGTATCTAGAATACCGGCTTTTTTCCATGGCCGTTTTTATCATTTCAATCCCCTCTGCACGTTCATCCTTCACAAACGGTAGCCAGGTGAAATAACGGCTCAACTTGCTGCGATAATATTTATAAGTTCCCAGCCCAAAATAGAGATCGTACAGGGAGCTATTATTTTTCAAAGCTATTTCCAGAGCTTTGATACTGTGTCTGCCGGTTTTAAAAGCTTCTATTAGTTTGTTCTGCTTGCCTTGATAAAAAGCAAGGTAACCGTAACCACCAGCTAAAAAGAAATAAGCCCAAGGCTCTTTTTGACTGCCTCTAAGATGATTTTTAGAAAGCAGGATGGTTTTTTTTACCAAATCGAGAAACTCGGTTTCCTTATTGTAGGTTTCGAAGTCCATCATTTGCGTTTGTAAAACAGCCGCATGAAAGAAGTAGCCTACCGGGTTTGCTGGCATTTCTTCCTGCATTTTTGCAAAGATAGAAATGGCTTTGGGGTAGGATTGCTCAATACTTAGCCGAATTCCTTCGCGAATCAGTGAATCACTTCGAGTTGATATGAGTTGAGCGAAACAAACGCTTGGTAGCATAATGATGGAGGAAAATAAAATTAGTCGTGCTTTTAATGACACTTTGCTTGCCTCTTGGGTTACGATGATTAGGGGACCGTTAAATATGCTTTGGCTGCAGTAAAAAAACTATCGTCATTTTTAGGCAAAAACTCACCTGTACGGCTAAGTTATTAATAAAACTTAAAGAGAATTTTTTACAGGTTGTAGAACTAGCTGATTAGGAATTTGATCGAAATAAACTTGCCAACTTTAACTCGGTTTGAGCTCGTAATCAAGATTTTTATGGAAATATTATTTTGGTCTCAGTCCTTAGTACCCGAAGAGGGATGATATTTTAGGAAACATATCTGGTTGACTTCTATCTTAAAAAGGCTAATTTTAAGAAAAGCCAGAGGTGAAGGGAATTTTCGAAGCGGAAAAAATTACCTATGGCAGATGATATTAATAAATGACCGTGAGAATCTATATAAAATTCATATAGTTTAGTTAATTGTTCGTAAATAATAATACTTATCGTTATTTTCTTCTTGACATGTGATTTTTTTTTATGTACATTGAGAGCGTTTAATTGCTTCAGATAAATCCTGCCTTATTCTCGAGGAGACGATAAATTAATCTTGTTTCTTGTTTAACCAAACGTGGTGCGCACCTCGATTGATTGTCTTTTTGCATCTTGCTAAGCATAAATATTTGAGATGATTGTTGAGTCGGAACCTCATTTCATTTTACCTTGTGAGGAAGGAAATGAACGGTATGCAATCAAAAGTTAAGATAATATATTTTTCACTTCGTGACTCAAAAGCTAGTCAGATAGAACTGTCACGGAGGAAATTCATTTCATTGTCTTTTTCTGCATTTGCAATCGTCCTGCTGCTGGTCTCAGCATTCTTGGCATTTTCCACTAACTTTTATCAGGATTTAGAAATTTCTTCCCTTGCCAAACTCAATAAACATTTAAATGCTCAATTGGTTGGTTTAAATAACGAACTCATTCAAATCGAGACTCGAGTCAATGATTTGGAAAGGGAAGACGATGAATTGCGAATCATCGCCGATCTCCCCAAAATTGATTCTGATACCCGTGACGTAGGTGTAGGCGGGTTTACTTATGTAAATGATGAAATGGCGATGGATTCAAAAGATTTAATGCAGCAAATTTTGGGGTATCAGCAGGTCCTTGATAAAATGGAAAGAAGAATCCGATTAGCACAAATAAGCCGTGAGCAAGTTAGAAACAAGTTCGGGGAAAATGCAAGAGTCTTGAAGCACACCCCTTCAATTAGACCCATTATAGACGGAAGGATCAGAGATAAATTTGGGATGCGCATTCATCCGATTCTTGATAAAATTAGAAACCATCCAGGAGTCGATATCGCGGCGGAAAGAGGCACCGAGATTTTTGCCTCTGCAGCAGGAGTTGTGGAAAAAGTCGTTACGAAGTACACCTTGAATCGGGGGTATGGAAAACAAGTTATTATCAATCATGGCATGGGGCTAAGAACCCGTTATGGACATCTCTCAAAAATCCTGGTGACCAAGGGGGAAAAAGTGCACCGCTGGCAGCCAATCGGATTGGTTGGAGATACCGGGTTAGCAACAGGTCCGCATTTGCATTACGAAGTTATTAAAGAAGGTAAGAAACAAGATCCATTGCGGTATATGTTAGATATGGACTAGTAAGTCTTAAAAGGTCACAAATATTTAAACGTCTTCGAACTTAACTTCTGAAGGCGTTTTTTTTTGTTATTCAACGGAATTAGCCTGGTTTAAATAAAATGGCAAATTTTTTTGTCGCTGTTCTGTTAAGCCTGTTTACTGCTTTTGTACCTCTTCAAGCCCAGGTGGTTTTGTCGGAAATTATGTTTGATGCTTTAGGCAGTGACACACATGATGAATTTGTAGAAATTATAAACTTGTCTGAATCAGTTTCCATTGACCTTTCGGGATGGCAGATATCGGACGGTGAAGGCACTGACTCGATCGTTGAATTTAATGAGGGTGTAATTATACAACCCGGGCAATTTGGGCTTATTCTCGATCTCTCCTATTTTGATAACTCCGATACTTATGATGCTCTAATTCCGGAAGAAAGTTTGGTCATGACAATCGATAACACAACTTTTGGCAATCGGGGATTTTCTAATTCCACCGCCGAGACGGTTTCTTTAATAAATTCAGATGGCGAAATTGTGTCCCAGTACACCTATGTACTTGGCAATGACCAGGGCTTTTCTGATGAAAAAATTGATTTAGAAGGATTGAATTCACCTGATAATTGGGCAGACACCAAGTCGAGCTTTGGCACGCCGGGTGCGCCGAACAGTGTTTCGTTGCTTAATTTTGATCTTGCCGTTTTGCCAGATGATATCAATTTCTTCCCCGAACCGGTGCAGGCTGGACAAACCTTGATTATTACTTCAACAGTTCGCAATGTTGGCAAAAACTCGGTAGATCAATTTAAGCTGATATTTTTCGAGGATTTCAATGGAAACTTGTTAGCAGATAGCGGAGAAGAACTGGCGCCTGCGTTTGAATTTTCCGCGACGCTTTTGCCAATGGATTCAACTTCTTTTTCGTTACAGACTTCAAACGTCTCACCTGGGGAGCACTTGATTTTTGCCAAAATAAAATTTGAATCAGACCAGGACACAACCAACAATATCGCCTCGGAACAGTTTTTTGTGGGTTTTCCCGCACGAACAGCTGTCATTAACGAAATCATGTATTCCCCATTATCAAATCAACCGGAGTGGATTGAGATTCTCAATTTAAGCTTTTGGCCAATTAATCTCTCCAAATGGTCTGTGTCGGATTCAGATACCGGTAAGCGTGTTAAGTTTGGCAGTCATTCTAATCTAGCTCCAAACGGTTTTTTTGTTCTGGCGGAGGATTCTTCAATCCTCGATTTTTTTAATCCTCCGTTTGGCTCAGTTTCGGTTTCAAGAAAGCTGCCGTCGTTTAATAATGATTTTGATAGTGTCGTACTTTACGATCCCTCGGACGTTATAATGGATAGGGTCGATTATAACAAAGATTGGGGCGGAGATTCCGGCATTTCTTTGGAGAAGATCAATCCCGTTCTTGCGTCAAACGACAGTACCAATTGGAGTTCTTCAGTGTCAATCCCGGGAGGGACGCCCGGTGAAAGAAATAGTATCTTTACTCAAACATTACCAGCAGAGGCTGGCCTGTCAATTGCGCCCAATCCTTTTTCTCCCGACAACGATGGGGAAAAAGATTTTACAATTATTAGTTACGAAGTGCCTATAACAACCGCCTCGGTAAATATAAAAATATATGACCTTCGCGGCCGACTCGTTCGGTTTTTGGCGAACAACCAAGCCTCCGGTTCGACAAATTCGATTGTTTGGGATGGCCACGATGACACCGGTCGGCTTTCAAGAATTGGTATTTATGTTGTTTTTCTTCAAGCATTAAATGCAGAAGCCGGCTTATTAAGCACCCAAAAAAAGACGGTCGTTTTGGCTGCTAATTTATAAAACATGATGATTTTTCACCCACCGATCACTCCCGCATCTTAAAATCGAAAAATTTCATCCGCTACTTTTCTATTGATTTTTCATCAAAAAAAACGTATATTTATTACTTTTTATATTCACGATGTCAATTCGCGAAAACGTACAATTTGTTCGAAAGAAAATAGCGGAAGCCTGTCTGAGGAGCGGTCGCGATCCTGAAGAAGTAGATCTCGTGGCGGTTACAAAGACAGTGGATGTGGAGCAAATCAACGAAGCAATTGAGGCGGGGATTCGAGTCGTCGGCGAGAACAGGGTACAGGAGGCCTGGCGGAAGTTTCAGGAAGTTGGCAAAGGAGTTCACTGGCATATCGTCGGACATCTGCAGACCAATAAAGTTAAGCGTGTTTTGCAATTCGCTGATATGATTCACTCAGTCGATAGTGTGTATTTAGCGCGTGAAATTCAAACGCAGGCTGAAAAATTAGATAGAACTGTTGAAATTTTAATCCAGGTAAATACTTCCGGAGAAGAATCGAAGTTTGGGCTTGAACCGGAAGTGACAATTGGTGCAATTGAAGAGATTTCGGCATTTTCAAATCTTGAAATAAAGGGACTTATGACCATAGGGGCATTTTTACCCAATCCTGAGGATGTTCGACCGTGGTTCAAACTTTTGCGCGATCTAAAGGGTCGAGTCAACGAACAAGAGATTGCCGGGGTTGAAATTGGCGCTCTGTCAATGGGCATGACAAACGATTATGAAGTAGCCATCGAGGAGGGTTCCACGATGGTACGAATTGGTACTGCGATTTTCGGAGAAAGAGGTTAGGGATCTATCATGATAAGTTTATTAGATACACTTATTGATTTTTATATTTTAGCGGTTATTGTAAGAGTGGTTCTATCGTGGATTAATTTCGATCCACATAATCCATTTGTTAAGTTTCTAATTCAGATAACAGAGCCGGTGCTGAGGAAAATCAGACAAGCTGTTCCATCGATTAGTGGAATTGATTTCTCTCCCATGATATTGATTTTGGGATTACATATTTTAAGGAATTTGTTGTTGTATTGAATCGGCGTTTCGCCATAACTTGTTTTTTGCAAACTAATCTTACCAGGAGGTGGTTGACTTGAAACTCACCCCATTAGACATTAAGAAACAAGAGTTTAAGAAGTCGATGCGTGGCTATGATGCCATTGAAGTCGATGCGTTTTTGGAAATGGTAGCAGACGAATTAGAGAGCCTAAATCAAGAAAAAAATAATTTAGCGGATGAAGTTCTCGTCCTTAAGACTCAACTGCAAGATTATCA
The DNA here is from genome assembly GCA_004356825.1 of Caldithrix sp. Taxonomy (GTDB): domain Bacteria; phylum Zhuqueibacterota; class Zhuqueibacteria; order Oceanimicrobiales; family Oceanimicrobiaceae; genus Oceanimicrobium. The sequence goes on along the minus strand of SMXC01000301.1, from coordinate 11,565 downwards.
GGAAGTTGAAAAAACATTAAAAGCAACGTTAATGCACGCCCAGGAATCGATTACCGAATCTCGGGAGACCTCCAGGCGGGAGGCAAATATGACTGTTCGGGAGGCCGAGGTTGAAGCAGAAAAAATCCTGGAACATGCGAAGCTCAAATTGGCGGAGATGAAGAATGAACTGGTGCTGATCAAGGCGCAAAAAGATTCGTTTGCCCGCCGGCTGCGCCATTTATTGGAATCGCAAATTGAGCTAATCAGTGTTCTCGAGTTGGATGACCTGGGGTTTGATAAATTAGAAAAGAAACGCCCTAACACTCGGATTAAACCCAAATACCGACAAGAACCGCCACAAAACTTGGAGCAAGAAAAAATAGAATTCGGCAGTGTCGATGACATTCTACCGGAAGAACCGAATGATGAAACGGAAGCGATAAAAACCGTAGATTTAGATGAAACTCAGTCTGAGGATTTACAAGAACCACCGGTTGATCAGAGTGAAGAACAGCAAGGAATTGAACCAGAAGAGAAAAAGTCACGCATTTCCGATCAACTGATTTTTTGACACCTGGAATAAACGACACAGGAATTAGAATGCAGGACTTAAAAGCCAAAATTGACCAGGCTGGCAGTTTTCTAAAAGAGCAAACAAAGATAACGCCTGAAGTAGGAATAATTTTAGGTACCGGTTTGGGAGCACTCGCTGAAGAAATTGAACAAGAGGCTGTTATTCCCTACGACCAGATCCCCCATTTCCCCCTTTCTACGGTGGAAAGCCATGCAGGGCGTCTTATTTTTGGCAAAATTGCCTCCAAGTCGGTCATGGCGATGCAGGGCCGCTTTCATTATTATGAAGGTTATTCAATGCAGCAGATTTCATTTCCGGTGCGGGTTATGAAGCAGATGGGAGCGGATACACTTCTTGTTTCCAATGCCTGCGGTGGCATGAATCCTTTATATACTCCGGGTGATATTATGATCATCGTCGATCATATCAACCTTTTTGGCGATAATCCATTAATTGGCGTCAACGATGATTCGTTTGGTCCTAGATTTCCCGATATGTCTGAGCCTTACACAAACGAGTTAATTGCACTGGCCGAACAGATCGCTTTAGAGGAAAAGATTAAAATTCAAAAAGGCGTTTATGTTGCTGTCAGCGGTCCATGTCTTGAAACCCGTGCTGAATATCGATTTTTGCGTGCCATTGGCGCCGACGTGGTGGGTATGTCTACAATCCCTGAGGTAATTGTGGCTGTGCACAGTTCGATGCGTGTCCTTGGCCTTTCAGTTGTAACCGACGCTTGTTTCCCGGATGCATTGGAACCCGTTGATATCCAAAAGATCTTAAAAGTAGCAGCGGAGGCTGAACCCAAATTAACATTGATGATGAAGCGAGTGATCGAGAGGATGTAAAGATGCTGTCTAAATCGATCATAGTAGATGCTGAGGAAGTGAGTTAAGGTATTAATTATGTACAAAGAGCTTTCAACAAAATTAAACTTTCCTGAATTAGAGAAAGAAATCCTCGTCTATTGGGACAAAAATAAAATCTTCGAGAAAAGCATTCTAAGTCGGGATGCTAAGAAGCCGTTTGTTTTCTATGAAGGCCCCCCAACAGCCAATGGCAAGCCCGGTATTCATCACGTCATTGGGCGCACCATAAAAGACCTTGTTTGCCGCCTTAAAACCATGGAAGGGTATCGCGTCGAACGGAAAGCCGGATGGGACACACACGGTCTGCCAGTGGAAATTCAGGTTGAAAAAGAGTTGGGTTTCTCCAGCAAAGAAGATATTGAGAAATACGGCATTGATAAATTTAATAAAAAATGCCGGGAAAGTGTTTGGAAATACAAGAGTGAATGGGATGAACTAACCCGCCGAATTGCGTTTTGGGTTGACCTTGAAAATCCATATATTACCTATGAAAATAATTATATTGAATCAGTCTGGTGGATTCTAAGCGAGCTGTGGAAAAAAGGACTGATTTATCGCGGGCATAAAATCGTTCCCTACTGTCCACGCTGTGAAACACCGCTTTCGAGTCATGAAGTTGCTCAGGGCTACAAAGATGTTGAAGACCCCTCGGCCTTTGTCCGCATGCGCATGAAAGAGGAAGAAAACACTTCTTTTCTCGTTTGGACGACCACCCCCTGGACGTTGATTTCGAATGTGGCGTTAGCGCTTAACCCAGAAATTAAATATGTTAAAGTAAAATACGCCGACGAATTTTTGATTTTGGCAGAAGCGCGTTTAGAAGTGCTCGAGGGCGATTACCGGATTGTTGAGACTTATACCGGCAAACAGTTGGCGGGAAAAAATTACCAGCCACTCTTCACTTTTTGTGAAACCGACAGGAAACTTTACTACACCGTACTCGCAGATTTCGTTTCAACGGAGGAAGGTACCGGCATCGTTCACATAGCCCCGGCCTTTGGTGAAGATGATTACCAGGCCGGGTTAAAGTACGATTTGCCAGTCTTTCAGCCTGTCGATCAGAGCGGCAAATTTACTGATGAAGTGACGCTATTCAAGTCGAAGTTCGTGAAAGCCGCCGATCCTGAAATTATCAAAGATCTGGAAAGCCGGGGGTTGCTCTACAAATCCGAAGCATATTTGCACAGTTATCCGCATTGCTGGCGCTGTGCTTCGCCGCTTCTCTACTTCGCGAGAAAATCGTGGTTTGTCCGAACGACTGCCATGAAAGAAAGTTTGATTAGAAATAACGAGCAAGTCGACTGGTATCCCAAGGAGGTAGGCGAGGGTCGGTTTGGAGAGTGGCTTAAAAATAATATCGACTGGTCTCTGTCCAGAGATCGTTATTGGGGGACGCCTTTGCCCATTTGGGTTTGTGATCAATGCAAGCATGAACACTGCATCGGCAGCGTTGCGGAACTCAAAGAACTTTCCGGTTTAACGGAATTCGATGACCTGCATAAGCCCTACATCGATGAAGTTAAAATTAAGTGCTCGCAATGCAGCAAGAGAATGACCCGCACTCCGGAGGTTATCGACTGCTGGTTTGATTCCGGAAGCATGCCGATTGCCCAATGGCACTATCCTTTTGAAAATAAAGATGTTTTTGAACGAAGCTTTCCAGCGGACTTTATCGCCGAGGGAGTTGACCAGACCCGCGGCTGGTTCTACTCGCTCCATGCGATTGCTACAATGCTATTCGAGCAGCCATGCTACAAGGTGTGTATTTCCAATGATTTGATTTTAGACAAATTTGGCCAGAAGATGTCCAAGTCGAAAGGAAATACAGTCGATCCTAAAAAGGTTATTGATGCATATGGTGCGGATGCGGTTAGATGGTATCTGCTCACAGTAAGCCCGCCCTGGGTGCCCACCAAATTTGATATCGAAGGCGTGAAAGAGGTCGTTCGAAAGTTCTTTGGCACATTGGTCAATGTTTATTCATTCTTTACAACCTATGCGAATATCGATAAGTTTAAATATGAACAATCTAAAATCGGAGTCGAAAAACGCGCGGAAATTGACCGCTGGCTTTTAAGCTCCTTAAACAAACTTGTCGAGAAAATTGAAAATCATTTGTCACGTTATGATATGACCAAAGCCGCACGGTTGATTTCCGAATTTGTCATCGATGATCTTTCCAACTGGTATGTACGCAGGTGTCGGCGTCGGTTTTGGAAATCCGAAATGGGAGATGACAAGCTTGCTGCTTACGAAACCTTGTATGAAGTTTTGATTGTTGTATCTAAATTATTGGCGCCTTTCGTGCCGTTTATTTCGGAGGAAATTTACCGGAATCTGATTCAAAACGACGATGCCCATGTTGAGAGCGTGCATTTGGCCTTCTACCCAAAAAAAGATGCCCGCGAATATATCTATCGAGATACTGATTTAGAAGAGAGAATGGATTTGGTCCGGCGTGTTGTGTTTCTTGGCCGGGCGCTGAGAAATGAATCAGCCATTAAAGTGAGGCAACCGTTGTCGAGAATTGTCGTAGTTGCTAAGGATCAAAACGCGCAGAATCATATCGAAAGTATGGCAAGTTTAGTTACGGAAGAGCTTAATATTAAGAAGATTGAGTTTGTTTCAGATGCAGCCGGGTTGACTTTAAAAAAAGCAAAGCCTCTTTTTAAGCAATTGGGCCCGCGTTTCGGGAAAAATGCAAAGACGGCAGCAAGCCTTATCCGTGATTTTGGCGCAGAGGAAATCGCCGAGCTAGAAAAAGACGGTGAGATTAAGATTGAAATTGAAAAACGGGAGATGTCTCTAAAATTAACCGATCTCGAAATTGTTTCGCAGAGTGCTGAGGGTCATGTTGTTCAGGCTGATGACGAATTAACAATAGCCTTGGATACTCGAATCACGGACGATCTCAGGCTTGAAGGTTTAGCGCGAGAATTTGTCAATCGCATTCAAAATATGCGCAAAAACGCTGGTTTTGATGTAATAGATCGTATTAGAATTTACTATGAAACCGCGGGCGAACTCTTGGATGCTATCGAACAGCGTTCGGATTATATTTGTAATGAGACTTTGGCAGAATCCATATCTTCGGAGTTTCAGAAAGCGTCGGTTACGGAAAATTGGGAGATCAACGGGTCTAAAGCGGAAGTCGGAATTGAAAAAGTTGTCTAGTAAAAGATTGAAATTGAGATTAACGGAGGTATAAATGACAAAGAAGGAACTCGAAAAGTTCAAGAAACTGCTTTTCAAAAAGAGGGACGAAATGCTCAAAGATTTAGGACAATTAAAAGACAGGGAAATGGCATCGACCCTAAAAGACGCTTCCGGTGAAAATGCCGCTTATTCATTTCATATGGCGGACGTGGGAACCGATAACATGGAACGTGAAAAGGCCTTCTTTTTTGCGACTCGAGAAGGGAAATTTCTCAACCACATTGAGCAAGCCTTGCGAAGAATTGAAAGTGGTGATTATGGAAAGTGTAGTGATTGCGAAACTCCTATTCCTCAGGAAAGATTAATAGCAGTGCCGACCGCGACCAGATGTGTTCCCTGCAAGGAAAAGGCGGACAGTTAATTCACTGGCTTTATTAACACTAGAGTTTACTCGTGAAAGTCTTTTTAATTTCTATAATTGTTGTTGTTCTTGATCAAGTAACCAAGCTCGCGGTGCGGTATTCATTTGAATACGGGGTCCCCCATAATATAATTGGCGATTGGGTACGACTGACGTATATCGAAAATCCCGGGATGGCTTTCGGAATTCAAGTCGGCGGCCAACCCTTTTTCACCGTGTTTGCCGTAATCGCAACGGTCATCATTTTTGTTTATATTTTAAAGGCCCGAGACGAAAAAATGTCTGTACGCTCTGCACTCGGAATGATTTTGGGGGGCGCTATCGGCAATTTGATTGATCGATTTCTTTACGGTAAAGTAGTCGATTTTGTCGATATTGGTTTTGGAACTATCCGTTGGCCGATTTTTAATGTGGCGGACAGTGCCGTGACAGTCGGAATGATGATCCTAATCGTTTTTGTGGTATATGATAAAAGCTCCAAACAGACCGATGAAACTAAAGAAGTAGCCGCCGAAAAAAGAGCTTAAATCCTCCTTTTTATTTTTGTATTCACCCAACAACTTTATGCAAGAGGAAAATTACTTTGAAGTAGTTGTCCCGTCTCACCAGGGAAAACAACGTCTTGATAAATTTTTAGCGCAGCAAATCGCTTCGGTTTCACGAGCGCGTCTGCAAAAACTCATCCAGGAAGAGTTAGTCAGGGTAAATGGCCAGCCTGCCAAGGCCAGCCATCTTGTTTTGCCCGGCGAAAAGGTCGAGGTCTGCGTTCCAAAACCGACCCCGGTTGATATCCTCCCCGAAAATATTCCGTTAAATATTGTATATGAAGATGTGCATTTATTAGTCTTAAATAAAGCTGCCGGAATGGTTGTCCACCCGGCGTTTGGCAATTATTCAGGCACACTGGTGAATGCCCTGCTTTATTATTGCGGGGATCTCTCGTCAGTAGGAGGCCGAAAACGACCCGGAATCGTTCACCGGCTTGATAAAGACACATCCGGATTAATGGTGGTTGCAAAAAACGATGCTGCTCACCAAAGTCTTTCCAATCAGTTTAAGCAGAGGGAAACGGAGCGGGAATATCAGGCGATCTGCTGGGGGAGATTTAAAAAGCGGAAGGGTAAGATTGAAACGTTTATTGCACGAAGCCCTAAAGATCGAAAAAGAATGACAGTGCAGTTATCCGGTAGGTTGGCCATTACGAATTATGACGTTTTGGAGACCCACTGGGTACACTCTCTCGTCAAACTTAATTTGGAAACCGGGCGAACCCACCAAATCAGAGTTCATCTTTCCTATCTCGGTCACCCGGTTTTCGGCGATGCCGAATATGGCGGCCGCAATAGACAATTGGGTAATTTAGCCAACGATGAACGCCAGTTTGCCGGCGAGCTTCTTCTGCGGATGGACCGACAATCGTTGCATGCAAAAGTCATTGGGTTTACTCACCCCGCCAAAAATGAATTCATGCGATTCGATTCGGAGCTACCTGAAGATATGAAACTTTTGCTGGATAGTATCCGTAATCAAACAGAGTAATTTTATTGGGTTTAAAAGTTCTTTCCTTTTCAATTTATTCTAAAAGTTTTTCGCAACATTTCACCAAGGAAACGGTCTGATACAGTACCTCCAATGCAGTTTGTGCAAGATTATCAGTCTTTATTGAACCCTTAAATTTTAGAGGTGCATGATGAAATTAATAACGGGCTTGATGACTGTGATTCTTTTTGCCACGCTTTTTACCGCCAATCTTTTTTCACAACTAGACCTTGACCGAATCGATCAAGAGACCCTCGACCGGGTCAAAGAAAAGTATTTGAATGATCCTCATTGGATGGAAATAAAGTACTTTTCTGGAAACAAGGTTATCAAAAAAAGAGAAAAGTTGCCTTATCACGTTGTTGTAGTCGGGGGCGATTTGACGATCCGGGGCGAAATAGAAGGAAGCGCAGTCGTCCTTTTTGGCAATGTCAGAGTGAAATCGAGCGGCTATGTAAACGGCGATGTGATTAGCGTCGATGGCTGGGTAGATCAAGCTAGAGGTGCCTGGGTTAAAGGCGAAGCATTGGAGATTTCTTCGAGAAGTTTACAGCGAAGCTACAGCAGATATTCCAACCGAGAGATCCGCAGAACAAGGCACTATTCCAGAAGTTCTTTTCGGCGAGACAGCCGTTACAGACATGGGGTTTCGTTTCAAAACTACTGGTCGGTTGACGATCTCGACAATTTTCTTCTCAGGTACAACAGAGTGGAAGGGGGTTTTATTGGTTTCCGCGAGCCCCGGGAGCATTACCATAATTGGCGGATGGGACACTTAAGGCCTTTCGGAGAAATTGGTTATGGTTTTGAGAATAAGGATTTACGCTACCAAATTGGCGGACAACTTTCCACCTTGAGTTCACTCAATTTGTTTTTGGGCGGCGAATATCACGATTTTACGGATACTCAGGATGCATGGTTGGTGTCGGAAAGTGAAAACAGCGTAAATGCACTTTTTGTTAAGAAGGATTTTTTTGATTATTATCGCAGAAACGGGTTTAGTTTTTTCGCTGTTCAGGAATTGACTCGTGATTTTAAAATTAAAGTAGAATACAGAAATGATGATTACTCGAATATGTTCAATACATCGAATTGGTCGTTGTTCAGAGGAAGGCATGACTTCAGATTGAACCCCCTGATTGATGAAGGGAATATGCGCAGTTTGTCTATCAGTATTAATTTGGATACCCGCTACGACGCCAGAACTCCGGAAAGTGGCTGGTATTTAAATGGTACCGCCGAATTTGCCGGCCAGTTTGCCGGTCAGGAATTAAACGGCGATTTTAACTTCGATCGTTATATCATCGACTTGCGGAGATATCAGTCCTTGAGTTACTCCGAAAACCTTGATCTTAGGGTTCGCGTCGGCTCCAGCAGGGGAAATATTCCGCAGCAATTCCTTTTTGATTTGGGTGGAGTTTCTACTTTGCCTGGTTATAATTTCAAGGAGTTCACCGGCGACCGAATGGTGTTGTTTAATTCTGAATACAGGACAGACGGCGAATGGCTCTTTGACGATATTTGGTTTCTTGATCATTTTCACTATATTTTGTTCGCAAATACCGGGTTGGCCTGGTTTGCTCAGGACACATCATCACCCTTTAATTTCGATAATTTCGAATTATCCGACCTTAAAACAGATATTGGGATTGCCGTTGCAAACCGAGACGGAAATGTGCGAGTTAACTTTGCCCGTCGCCTGGACGGTGGCGGGCTTAATGTGTCTTTTAGAATCCATCGTCATTTTTAAATTTGAGTTTATCTGGAGATTAAACATGTTAACAAAACTGTTCAGGTTTATGATCTTTGCTTTTATGAGTTGTCTACTTTTAGGTTATTCTGATTCACTTTTGGCGCAGCGCTACGGAACAGCAAGGTTTAAGCAAAAATATGAAATTAATTCTGACAAGGTGTTGCATGTGAACATTGATATCGACGCGGCTAAAGTAAAAATTAGAAAATTTTCTCGAAGTAAAGAAGTGCAGCTATCTATTTATTTCACTGAAGATGAGTTCAAAATTTATGACGATTATGACAGAAAACGTTCTCGATTGGATATAGAGTTTGATATAAAGGGCTGGATGAACAACCATAACAAAGATTTAGAGGCCGAATTTCTACTGGAGTTACCTTCAGACGTTGAGATCGATTTGGTAGCGAAAATAAAAGCTGGAGAGATCGAAATTGATTTAGGTGGCCTTTCTTTGGTTGGTCTGGATTTGACCACTTGGGCCGGTGAAGTGCAAGTAGAATTTTCTGAACCGAATCAGCGAGAAATGGACTATCTTAGGATTAACACGAAAGTCGGTGAAACGAAAATCATCAGACTGGGAAACGCCCGTTTCAAAGAAGCTGAAATAAACGGCGGCATCGGGGAGATGAGAGTTGATTTTCGCGGTCGAATGCTAAACGAAGCGCTCGCGGATGTTGATTTGGACATTGGCGAAACAACCATCTATTTACCGGATGATGATGTTGGTGTCAAACTTTTCGTTTCGAAGTTTTTATTTTTTTCCGACGTTGAAGTCCCTCGCAATTTTAGAAAGTCCGGAAGATACTATTATAGTAGAAATTATGACGACGCTAAAAACGCTCTTAGTTTACGCGTGAGTCCCGGACTTGGGGAGCTACATTTTAACTAAGTTGGCGATTTATTAAGGAACAATTTAATGAAAGCAAAATATATTTTTTGGTTAATGACCTACACCCTGTTTTTCTTCCAAAGCCTTCTTGGCGGGGAACTAAAATCAGAAGAGGAAAAGACCTTTAAAATGAAATCGGGCGGATCAATCACAATCATTGGCGATGAGGGAACTATAAAGATCTCCTCGTGGGATAAACAAGAAGTCTATTTAAAAATAACCCGGAGAGTGTGGGATAGGAATAGTCGCCGAGCTGAAGAAATAATGGAAAATCTTGAAATTGAGATTGAGCACTCCGACAACCGTCTTTACATTCGCGAAATTGACGTTCAGAAACATTTTAGGTTCTCGAATATTTTCCATTCTGATAAATGGCGCCGGCACTCCGAGCATCAAGTGGATTATGAGTTGAAGGTACCCAGGGAAATTAATCTTAAGATAGAAAATGATGAGGGCAATGTGGAAATTTCAGAAATTACCGGCAGTTTGAGACTCCGGCTTGACGAAGGCGATGTTATTTTGAATAACTTAGAATCTTCAAAAATCGACGTCGATATTGATGAAGGTGATGTGGTATGCAAAAATGTCCGGGGAGCTTCGTCAACGCTGTACGTGAATATTGACGAGGGCTCGGTTCGATTGAGCAACTGTGAGTTTGCAGTGATTGATCTGGAAAGCGACGAGGGTAATTTTATTTTAAATGGACTCGTGATCAAGGACGGCGATTTTCAGTCGGACGAAGGGGATATTGAGGCTAATTTTTCCCTTTTGCCTGATGGCAGGTGTAAGATGCGTACCGATGAAGGCGATATTTTCATTCGGGTTCCCCGGGATTTTAATGCTCAGATTAGATTCCAGGCACGTGAGGGAAGGATCAGAACAGATTTTCCTGTTGCAGTGAAAAGATGGGGTGACGAAGGTGAAAAATTAGAGGGTGTCATTGGTGAAAACCTGGCACGATTAAGTGTTTACACTGAGGAGGGAAACATAACCCTCAAAAAGAATTATTAATTAATCGGAGTGAATCCTGTGCGAATCAAAATCTTTCATATTTTCTGTTATTTATTTCTGGCCACTGCTTTAATTGCGGGGACTCATCGAGAAAAATTTCAAGAAACCTATTCATTCAAAAAAGGAAGTGAGTTGATTGTTGATAATACGAATGGCAGCGTATATGTCGAGTCCTGGGACAGAAATGAAGTGCGGATCGAGGCGGAAAAGGTGGTTAAAGCTCGCAGTCGACGGCAGGCTGAGGAAATCATGGAACGGGTTAAAATTGAAATTGAACAGGGTAGAGACTACCTTAAAATTCGGACCAAATATCCTAAACGTAGGGGTGGTTTTTGGAATTCACTTTTTGGGAATCGTGCCAGTATAAAGGTAAAATATCGGATTTTCGTACCAAAGGAGGCCAAGATTGATATCTCAACGGTCAATGGTAAAGTTGGGGTTACGGACGTTACCGGAAGTATTCGAGTAAAGACAACCAATGGCGGCATAGAAGTCCATGGGGCCAAAGGAAGTATCAAGGCAAAAACGACGAATGGCGGCATCAATGTGGAGTTAGTAGAATTTGAGGAAGACGTGGAGATGAGTTTCCGAACCACAAACGGTAGTATCAAGGTGTATTTTCCAGAAAATCTTCGAGCCGATGTTGAAGCGAGAACGACGAACGGTTCGGTTCGGACTGATTTTCCCATTGAGGTCATGGGCAAATTCAGCAAGAGAAGACTCAAAGGTAAAATAAATGGTGGTGGCGGAAGAATCGTTTTGCACACAACCAATGGAGGGATAAGAATTTTAGAGCGGTAAAAACCAAACGGCGAAACTTATGTTCCGCCGTTTGGGGAAAGGAGGGGTGGATGGAGAACTTTGGATTCAATTTTGAGCAAGGTGTTTACCTTGCTTTTTTAATGTATCCTTAAATTAATCAACTATTGTGCCACCCGGTATTTATATTGTTTTACAAACTAGTTAAATACCTAAAATTATTCAAGGTTAGACCGATAGTTGGTGTTGAACATCTGAGTTTATTTAGCGGAATTCGCAAAAAAACGGCGTTGTAGCTTATTACACTGTCTCATGCTGAAACATTGGTTTTTATATTCTTAAAAGCACTGTTTTGTTTGCTGAATTTTTGGAGTTACTGTAAACGTAGTTCTCGCCTCAGCTTCGAACGTAAACGAACTTTACATTTTGTTTTTCTCTCCCGTTCAATAATTTCTATCTTAACATGTTGATTTTAAATGTCTTGGGGTGTTTAATTATTTGAAGATATTTATGGCATATCACTTGCTAAAGAATAGCCAATATATCAGGTTACAGTTTAAGCCAATGAAATTTGGTTAACGTGTTCATTGACAATTGTTACATGGGTAGGGG
>SMXC01000300.1 GCA_004356825.1 Caldithrix sp. | reverse complement strand
TCTGGCTCAGGTGCGTCGCCTTCGGAAAGCCGGGTGCAGTTGCGCCGGAATCATCAAAGACGTGAATTTCGCCGTCATCTGTGATGCTGATAACATTTAAATGACCGTCTTGGGCTAAATCTCCAATTACAGGAGCTCTTGAGATCGTTCGGTTAGTTTCATTTCGCCAAATTTGATTGCCGTTAAATTCAACCAGGCCAATTTGTCCATTTTTGGCAGTAAATGCAATTTTATCCAGAGGCAAAAGCGCAAGCCCTGAAATTTCATCATCCGCTGCATTCGGGATAAATCTTGCGGAGCCATCGGGACTCACGACGAGCAAGTCACCCGTTTCCGTGCCAACAACCACTTGAAAACCAAAATTCGGTGCAGTGTCGATGATAAGAGGAGGGGTGGTCAATTTTACCGGGCTTTCGAATACATATAAACTATCGGCTCTGCCAAAAGGGGGATTAAAGTCTTGCGGTAAATATGCAGCAACGACCTGATCGGTCACGGCAATAACAGCGTTTTTTTGCAAATCAGCAGAGGCAATTGCAGTCGAAAACAGTTTTGACCCTTTCGGACTTGCAAATATTGCCAATGGCAGCGTCCTAATTTCCCCATTGAGTTTTTCGATTTTCCTGGAATCTTCATTTTGAATAAGTTTCGAGCCATCTGAATTCCAGACTAAAATATCCGTACCGGTTTGCGAAGCGAAAATAATCTCCTTATTGGAGTCGTTATTTAAGTCTGCAATTACCAGTGAATTCGATATAGGTGCTGTTGAGCCGGTAAACTGCGGAAAACCGGCGACAGTAATTTCATTGCGAACGCTGAAACTCATCACAGTATCCGGTTCACTAAAATCTGTGATAAGGATCTGCGGATTTGCAGCGGAATTTGATAAACTCGCCGGGGTCGTAAATGGCGTGAAAGCGACCTCAGTTGAATTGTTGACCAGCATGTTGATCGGATTTGACCCCCAAAACATATCCTCAGTAATGCCATTTTCTGCACCGGCACCGGCACTTAGAAAACCATATTGTTGACCAAGATCCTGAGCGCCGTCCGCTTCTTTCAGAGCAACGCCGCGGCGATCCGGATCCGCGTTGACGCGGTTGGACGCGAAATTTGCTTCGATCACCCTTTCGTCGATATGCCAGATATGGATTCCGGCCTCCACAACCAATAGCTCCCCCTGGTAAAACAAAAACTTGGGCAGGCCAAAGTCATATTCATCAACCCGAGTAATGACGCCAATCCCTTGTTCATGTGCGATCGAAGGTGCGCCTCCGGCGGTCCAGGTAAATTCAATTCTTTTACCGCTGGCGTCCCTGCCGACTGCAACATTATCGCCATCAAAGTCACGATGCCTGTTTTCAAGCAGGAAGTATTCTTTACTATTAATTGGAATCTTATAAATTTTATTTTGGTTGGAAGCTCGAGATGCTGCGATGGGAAGATTATCCCCTGCTCGAATTTCAATTGGAGACTCCCAACCCAAAAAGACTTTCGACCAGGCGCATGGTTCAGCGGGCAAAAAACCGCTGAAGTTGCCCGAGCCCTGGTCCATAAGCCCGAAGACGCCAATCCCTGGTAAACCGGTATCCGGATTAAACAGGATCGGCAGACCGAGCTGGCTTCCAAACATGAGTGCCATCGTGCCGAGCAATCCGATTTCAAACCCCTGCTGACTTTGGGTTTCGGGCAGAATCAGCCCGTCCCTAATAAAGAATGAGCCGCCATTTACGGCAATGCCTTGATAAGCAAGATCGCTGTTTGCCAAATTTTCTTTTAGAATTCCAAAGTCCAAAAACACAGACGGGATATCAAGTGGTGTCGGATTAAAATCAAAAGCAAAGTCACGGCCAACTCCTGCGTGGAATAGAATAAAACTATCATAGCGGGAGAAATCAATATTATCTGAAGCATCAGCCAATTGAAAAGCCTCTTCAAACAATTGTGAAAGCCCTGCATCCAGCAGCTCTTCCGAATTAGCCGAACTATAAGCACTCATTTCCTGAGAGAGTTTGTAAGAGCTGGTTAGACCTTTTGGGTAAACCTCTGCATCTAAGATGAGTTTACCCCTTGAGGCGTTCTTATAGTAATTTGTAAGTGCAAGTAGCTGATGTTCAAAATAGATTACGTCATGCGGCGGCGGATCAAAGGTGATTTCTGAGTTTGTGGAGAGTTCAAAGCTGCCGTTGCCGGTGGTCAGATTATTGCTGTCTTCTTGAAACTCAACACGGATGGCGAGAACTCTTAAGGTATCGGGGCTCTCTTTTCTTTGAGCAATACCTGCGGGTGATTGATTCAGACGAGTAACAGGATTTCCTAATTGTAATAAATCTCTATCTGAAATTCCATGCGATTGCAGCTTCAATGTCAAATTTTGGCTCGCTGCAACCTGTGAAAGCAGGAGACAGCAGATAAAGGTAAGAATTTTGCTGATTTTATGAGTTGCCATTTAAAACATATAAGTTGGACAAACCAATTTTCTTTGGAAGAAGAATAAAAGAAAAGAGTCGTAAAAAGGATAAGGCCGTCTAATCAAATAAAAATTTGGTTAGACAGCCCTATATTTCATTCGATAGTTTACCTGCCTATCATTAAGGAAAAACGCATAGTGTCAGAAAGAGGATGTCCTTCCGGAGCAGCAACGTAGGCAAAATCAAATTGATAAGTAGCATACCTTAAACCAGCACCGAAAGAGAGGAATTTAACATTCCCGGCTTGATCGTAATTGTAGCCAGCTCGTAAAGCAATTAAATCAGCATACCAATATTCGCCACCTACGTTAAGGATGTAATCATTGTTACCCCAGGCACTTATCAAGGCTTTCGATACTGTGTCTACGCCGTCCGTCGAGCGATTAACCAGCAGTTTGTTAACGTCTAATGCAATAACAATTTTATTATACTGCTGATCCAATAATTTGTAAGCGAGACCCGCCCTGAAGTTGGTAGGAATTGGGTCTGCTTGTGATGCATTTATGTAGGTAATCTTAGGACCAATATTGGAAACGTTTACACCCAAACTGAGCCTGTTAATGAGAAAATTTTTCTTTAGCACGCCCAAATCCACGGCGAAGGCATTTGCAACACCAACACCTTTTTGTGCGCCAACTTGTACTTGTGCTAAATTACTCCGTATGAACCTGAAATTAAGACCGACACCCAGGTTTTCGGAGAGCAACGTCGCGTATCCAAGGGAAACGGCCCACTCATTGCTATTGAAGGTTCCAATGACATCCGGGCTTGTTTCATCAGTAATGTTCTGCTCACCTAAATTCAAATAAGTAATATTGACAGCAACGGTGCCCAGACCTTCGATGGATTGACGATAGGCACCGAAGATGTAGTATAAATCGTTTAAATTAAACTGCGGTAACCACTTTGCGTACATGGTGGTGAACTGTTTGTCTTGCTGAAAAGCCAGGCCGGCTGGATTCCAGTAAATGGCCGATACATCGTCCGAAATGGCCACAAATGCTTCTCCCATGCCAGCAGCACGGGCGTGCGGCGAAATCAGTAAGAATAACAGAGCTGCCTCGCTGACTGCAAAAAGACTAGATATTGAACACACCAGCACGAGGAGTACTATTACGATAGTTGTGAATTTCTTCATGATTAACCTCCAGAAAATTGAAAATAATAAAAACTATAATTCAGCGTCATTAAAATAAAAAACCGAATGTCGAGGTTCTACCAGAAAGAAACCTTCAACCATTCGGGCACGCAGCCCATACAAAAATTCGTCTAAAGGAATAGATCTAAAATTAAATACAAAAAAAGTAACTTTAAAACCTTTAACGAACTTGTATAAGCGTACTCCTCGGAATTTTTTCAAATATATCTAATTAATTTCAGATTGTCAAGATTTTTTTTTAATTATGATTAAACTATTGTCCGCTTTTAATATCGACGTTTCCTTCTTATATCTTAAATGTTCTGAAACTAAAAGTAATATGATCAACAATTTTCATGCCACGAGGAAGTTTGGTTAAGAAATAAAGAAGGTAAAGTGTTTTATACAAACAACTTAAACACATAAAAAAACTACCTGGGTAATTAAGCCGTCATTCTGAAAAATGAGATTATTAATCTAAAACTGTATTACTTTATGGCATTTTCGAAATTCGAATCAGCCGATTTGCGACTGATACTCTTCTGCTGAAAGGAGTTTTTCCTTCCCGGACTCGTCGTCTATCTTAAGTTTAATGATCCAGCCTTCGCCGAAGGGATCGCTATTGATAAGCTCGGGCTGTTCTTCTAAAGCACTATTCACCTCCTGGATTTCGCCGCTCAGCGGGGCGTAGAGTTCTGACACAGCTTTGACGGCTTCAATGGTGCCAAATGCCTCCATCTGGCTGGTTGAATCACCTTTGTTCGGTAACTCAACGAATACAATGTCACCCAATTCTCCCTGGGCATAATCAGTTATGCCAATGGTTGCAATGTCGCCCTCGATAGCAACCCATTCGTGTTCTGAGGTATATTGTAATGCCTCAGGTATTTCCATATCAATGCTCCTTTTAAGTTAAACTATGCGGCAGCGGCATACATTTTTGCTTGTATCTTCTCTACATATCTCGTGTCAAAATTTCCGGCAATAAAGTCTTCTTGTTGCAGAATCATTTCAAGGAATGGTATCGTTGTCGCGATACCTTCAATTACAAATTCTTCCAGACATCGACTCATTCGTGTCAGGGCTTGCTCCCTGGTTTTGCCATGCGTAATGAGTTTTGCAATCAGGGAGTCATAAAACGGCGGAATAACATAACCCGCGTAGGCGTGCGTATCTACCCGGACTCCATAACCTCCGGGCACGTGAAAGCTGGTAATTTTACCTGGAGAAGGTCTGAAATCTTTCGCGGGGTCCTCTGCATTGATGCGGCATTCAATGGCATGGCCACGCATTTTGTAATTTTTATTCCAATTAAATTTAAGTCCGGCGGCAATTTCGATTTGTCGTCGGATCAAATCAATGCCAAAAACCAATTCAGTTACCGGATGCTCAACCTGTATCCGCGTGTTCATTTCCATAAAATAAAAATTACCGTCTTCATAAAGAAACTCAATGGTACCGGCGTTCTGATAATTTACCGCCTCAGCGCCCTTAATCGCGGCTTCCGCCATTTTCTTTCGAATTTTCGGTGTGATTATCGGAGACGGAGATTCTTCGATTAATTTCTGATGTTTCCTTTGAATGGAGCACTCCCTTTCTCCTAAAGGAACGATGTTACCGTGTGAATCAGCGAGAATCTGGATTTCGATATGCCGCGGATGCTCGATAAATTTCTCCATATATAAATCCGGATTCCCGAAACCTGTCTGGGCTTCATTTGCAGCGGTCTCAAATGCCCTGTCAATACCATCTGCATCCCGCACAATGCGCATGCCACGCCCGCCACCGCCGGCTGAAGCTTTAATAATAACCGGGTAACCAATCCCATGAGCTATCTTTTTTGCTTCATTTTTATCTTTTAAAATTCCATCACTGCCGGGAATAACCGGGACACCTGCATTCTTCATGGTTTCTTTGGCTTTGGCTTTATTGCCCATATCCCTGATCATTTGAGGTTCCGGGCCAATGAATTTAATATTGCAGGACTCACAGACCTCGGCAAAATCGGCATTTTCGGCTAAAAATCCATATCCGGGGTGAATAGCTTCGGCGTTGGTCACTTCGGCGGCACTGATGATGCGAGGAATTTGCAAGTAACTTTGAGCACTGGGCCCCGGACCGATACAGACGATTTCATCGGCAAAACGCACATGCAGGGAATCTGCAT
Organism: Caldithrix sp.; assembly: GCA_004356825.1. Lineage (GTDB taxonomy): Bacteria > Zhuqueibacterota > Zhuqueibacteria > Oceanimicrobiales > Oceanimicrobiaceae > Oceanimicrobium. The sequence goes on along the minus strand of SMXC01000300.1, from coordinate 2,358 downwards.
CAGCTTCCGAATAGACTGCAACAGTAGCTATATCGAGCTCTTTGCAAGCCCTGATGATACGGAGAGCAATTTCCCCACGGTTGGCAATTAAAACTTTTTTGAACAATTTTTCTCTTTATGGATAGGCGAAAATTTTGTTAAGCCGGTTCAATACGGAACAGGGGTTGATTATATTCCACCGGCTGGGCGTTTTCAACTAAAATTTCAACTATTTTTCCGTCGTGTTCTGATTCAATTTCGTTCATGAGTTTCATGGCTTCGATAATACATAAAACCTGACCTTTTTTAACGGTACTGCCGACTTTTACATAAGGGTCTGCGTCGGGCGCCGGTGAGAGGAAAAATGTTCCAACCATTGGCGATTTAATTTCATCGCCAACAGCAGGTGTTTCGGGCTTGGCCTCTTGAACTTTTGGCTCCACCGGCTGCTGGGATAGAGCTGTTGCTGGCGCCGAATAGGTCTGAGTTGAATGTGAGTTGGTCATTGAGTTGGGGCCCATTGTATTTTTAGTAATTTTAATGCTGCGACCCCATCGCGATATTTCCAGGGTATCTATATTGCTTTCTTCAACGATTTTAACCAATCGTTTTATCTCTTCTTCTTTCATACCGCCTCCTATCGCATACCGAAATTCGGTAAACATTTTCTCGCTACTGCCCCCGACTGATGTCAAATGATTGCAATTTAGCCTTGAAAAATTCTCTTAAAGAACATGAATATAACCGAAATAAGATAAAAATGCAACCCATTTTGTCAATTAAGCCCAAAGAGGGATGCGGTCTTTAAGGTTAGTGAAGCCTAAATTTCTGAAGAGCGGTTCGATTTTTTCTCTTTCGGCTCCGGCATATTTCAACTTATTAAGATCAGCTTGCAATGGAGCATCCAGGGAGATGGTAGCGAGTTGCTTTGAAAGCTCGGCCATTTCCCGATGCTGAATGAGTTTTTCTCTAACTGAAGCCGCGCCTCGAAGCGGTAAACTTTCCACGACATCAATATTTTCATAAATTTGTTCAAGACCTCCAAAGTGATTCAGCAAAATCTTTGCGGTCTTCGGCCCGACTCCTTTAACGCCGGGAATATTGTCGACCGAGTCACCCATTAAAGCCAGCAAGTCAACAATTTGCCCGGGAGGCACGCCGAATTTTTTTTCGACGGCCGTACTGTCATATCGTTCTCCTTTGGCAAAATTCCAAAATGTAACTTTGTCACTGACAAATTGAGCAAAATCTTTATCGTTTGAAACTACAACTGCTCTACGATTTTTCCCCGAAAGCTGATCGAGCAGCGTGCCAATAATATCATCCGCTTCAAATTCATCATCGATGAAAGCAGACATTCCCATGGCTTGGGTAACTTTGAAGCAAGTATCAAGTTGTGCCTCAAGCTCGGGCGGGGGAAGCTCTCTTTGTGCTTTGTACTCCGGATAGATTTTATTGCGGAATGAAGTGGTCAGGCTGCCATCGAAGGCAACGGCAATGTGGGTCGGGCTTTCTTTTAGGATCTGAAGAAGAAAATCAGTGTAGCCATAAACCGCGTTGACTTGCATCCCATCGGGGGATTTTATCGTAGGCGGCAGCGAATAATAAGCTCTGAAAATGTATGGGCTGGCGTCGATGAGGTAAACGGTAGACAATTTTGAATGTTAATTTTTTGAATGTTCAATTATGGACAGCCTGCACAGCATGGCTCAGATGACTGCTCTTTTCTCAAGCTTTCTTTTGATGTTTTGACAATAGCCTCAGGCGCGCGCTGACATAAAACTCTGGAGATGAACAAAGTCTCGAATGTCCACAATGAAGAATCACGTATGGAAGCGCGCCCGGCTGAATTTGTTTTGTTAGGCTACGGTTGTGTTAAGCACGGTCTAAAGACACGTGCCACACAGTCTTTTTATTTCATGCCAGGGGCACTCGGCGACGCGTGCGATACTTTACAATACCAGGAGTTGAAGACAATTGTCCAATTCATAGCCGCGTTACGCGCGTCCGCTAGCAGCCGCTTGCTAGAAAGCAGTTGATTATCTGTTCTCATTCTCCTCTGTTCTTGCTATCAGTTGAGCAACGTCGTCTGCAACTTGCTCGTGCTCAATCTTTCCCGTCCATTGCGCTACTATTTGACCTTTTTTATCAATGAGAAACATGGCAGGAATAGCCTTCACTTTGAACATGTGCCAGGCGGGCGTAGTTTTGGCATCCCAAAAAATCGGATAGGAAATGTTCAGCTTGTTTGTAATTCTATTTATTTTCTTTATTCTATCTTTATCTTCATCAATAGAAATACCTAGCACCACCAACCCTTTATCAGAATAAGAATCATAAAGCTCTTGTATTCCTGGCATAGCCTTTAGACAAGGCTTA
>SMXC01000299.1 GCA_004356825.1 Caldithrix sp. | reverse complement strand
TTATTCATGTTCGACTGTGGATTATGGACGACGACCGTGTCGGTTTCTGCCAGCAGGTCCACTTCAGATTCATCGAGATGAATCCCGTGGGCGGTAATTGTTTTTTCACCTAAAATACCAAATTCCCGCAGGCGTTCAACAACGCCAATCTGAAATTTTCCCCGCGTGATGTCGCCATCCACCCGGTCCTCAAGAAGATGAATATGGCAGCCGCGATTCGAGGTTTTGCTAAGCTCAGCGGCCTTTTGCAGGCTCTCGTTTTCTAAAGTAAACGAGGCGTGCAAGCCAACCATGCCATCGAAAAGGTGATCGGGGTTTTCTTGTCTGGCATTTTTACATTTTTGAATATAACGCGCATTTTCTTGTAAGCCTAATTCACGAATTTCCTCGCCGTCGCGGTCCGAGACTTCGTAGCAAAGCAGACCACGCAATCCTAATAAATTCAGCGCTTCCTCAATTTTGTCAAGGCTGCCTGCAACAGCCTTGGGGCTGGCATGGTGATCGATTATGGAAGTAACCCCATGCTTGACGGCTGAGATGGCTTGAACCAGAGCACTGTAATAAACTGCCTGCAAATCGAGCGCTGAATCCAGTTTCCACCAGAGCAACTTGAGAATTTCATGAAAATTTGATGGAGCTTGTTGTAAAGCTAAACCGCGGGCAAACGTACCGTAAAAATGCATGTGAGCATTGATCAAGCCCGGCATGAGCAGGCGACCGCCGCCATCAAATTGCTCAAACTGCATGTACTTTTGTTTAAGCTCGCTTTCCCCTCCGATTTCCTGAATACGGCTACCCTCAATTGCAACGGCGTGACCTTCTAAAACAGTGTTTTGGTCATTGTTAGCGAAGATAAGAACATTGTGGATTAGTAAGCTCATTCGAATTTTCTAAGGCAATTCGGCAGCATCATTAAGAATGGCATGCAGTTACCGTAATTTAACTCATAATAATTGACGCCGAGATTGATATTTGCATAATACTTCCCTTGATTATCTTTGTAATATTTTTCTGATGGAATTTTCCAATATTTCTCACCGAGCTTCACACACAGAAACCATTTTTCCAATAAACGGGCAGCCCGTCCGTTGCCATCTGTAAATGGATGTATGTGAGCAACTATTAAATGTATTATCGAGGCAAAATAAAAAGTCTCCTGGCGTGAGAGCTTGTCCTGCAATAAAGTCTCCATATTTTGAAAAAACGACCTCATCCTCTTCTGAAGGTGCTCGGGCTCAATCGCCAGGTAGGTTAATCCGGTCTGTCCAAAAACACCGACTTTATCAAGGCGATAGTTACCCCTTTTGCTTGCAATTAAGAATGTCTCTGAGAAAATCCGGTGACATTCCAAAAAGTTGGAGTCATTTAATTCATTCTTTTGGGCAAACTGATACGCCGTGATAAGATCTTCAATTTCTGCAACTTCTTTCGTTTGTTTAAACTTTTCGGGAGAAAGTTTATAGTTCATGAAAGAATTTAAATCCACGCTGTTTCCTTCAATATTTGACGAATAAACAGCGGATGCCTGAGTAGAATACCCCAAATCAATATGCTCGTCGCTTAAATCAAAGCTGTCAGCTAAAGTCCCAATTTCACGTCCAAATTTCTCACTATATTCCGCAAAGTATTTCTTCTCGGTGATTTCCATATTTGATGAATACTCATTCAATTTACCAGGTCAACTCTCTTCAACCTTTTCTTTTTTTGCCTTCACTGCTTTACCTGAGGTCACTGTTCGACCATTGGTAAGATCATCCAGCCAATCCGCATGCAACTGCATCAGCACCTTCTCCGGCGTCAACGGTGAGTCAAAAAGAAATTCAATCTCAGGACGAAAGGCACGCATAGCGTTGCGAATGGCAAAGAAGACGCCAATACCGTACATCAGCGGCGGCTCGCCAACGGCCTTTGCGCCGTAGGGTCCGCTCGGGTTGTCGATTCTTTCCAGGAGTTTCACTTCCAAAACATCCGGCATAAAATAAACATCCGGGAGTTTGTAAGTGGCGAGAGAGTTGGAAAGATACTTGCCTTTTTCGTCAAATTTCAGTTCTTCCAGGGTCATCCAGCCGAGTCCCTGGGCCAGACCGCCTTCGATTTGGCCGCGGTCGACCAGCTCGTTAATGGGCCGCCCGAGATCATGTACCATTTTCACAGAGTTGATATCATAAATGCCGCGCAGACAATCGACCGTAACTTCCAGAATTGCTGTGCCGAAAACATGGTAGGCAAATGGGTGTCCTTTTTCTTTGTCTCTGTCGAACCAGATGCCCGGGGTGGCGTAAAAACCATGGGCTGAGAGACTTACCCGATTCAGATAAGCGGTTTGAATCAATTTTCCCCAGGTCCAACCGGTCGCTTTGCCATCAAATAAAACATTTTCATTTTCAATAACGATCTTTTCTTTGTGCGACAAACCTAGTTCTTTGGCGGCAAGAGATTTTAACCGATCCAGGATTTGTCCGACTGCAATTAATGTAGCGTTGCCATTTAAGTCCGTCGTGGCGCTGGCTGCGCTGGCAGACATATTTGCAATGCGTGTGGTGTTTGTACTTTCGATTTTAACGCGCTCTTGATTAATTCCGAATGCTTTTGCTGCAATCTTCGCAAGATTCGTGTTGAGGCCTTGCCCCATTTCGATACCGCCGGTTGACACACTCACACTGCCGTCGGTGTAAACGTGCACGAGTGCTCCTGCCTGGTTCAAAAAAGTCGAGGTGAAAGAAATGCCAAAGCAGATTGGCATAACCGCCAGCCCTTTCTTAGTTTCAAAATGCGTTTCGTTATATTTAGCAATTCTTTTTTGAATAGCCGGAAATTTGTACGACTTATTCGCTTCATCCCACGTTTTTCGGCTGCGAGCATCATGCACGTGCTGCCCATAAGGAAGAACATCATTTTCCTGCAGTAGATTTTTATACTGAATCTCCAGCGGCGACATTCCTAACTTTTCAGCCGCTTTTGCAATCGCGCTTTCAATGACAAACATCCCTTGCGGCCCGCCAAAACCCCTGAATGCAGTATTCGGCGGCAAATTCGTCCGGCAGCAAGCGGCAAATATTTTTACGTTCGGGATAAAATATGAGTTCGTGCTGTGAAACAATGTTCTTTCCATAACTGCAGTGGAAAGATCCGCAGTCGCGCCGGAATTTTGATAATGCTTGACTTCGTATGCTAAAATCTTACCGTTTTTGGTTAAACCGATTTTAAAATCCGAAGAGTAGGGATGCCGTTTACCGGTCATTTCCATATCCTGGTGCCGCGGCAAGACTAACTCAACTGATTTTTTTGTGTGCCAGGCAGCCAGCGCCACCAGACAAGCCCATGGCGTCGCTTGATCCTCTTTGCCACCGAAGCCACCGCCGAGTCGCTGGACGTCCACTTCGATTTTATGGTGCGAAAGGCCGAGGATTTTGGCCGAGGATTTTTGGACTGCGTAAGGACTCTGGGTTGAAGAATGGATGCGAAAACATCGGTCTTCCAGGGGCACGGCTCTTGCGCGCTGAGTTTCAAGATAGACATGTTCTTGTCCTGCGATATCGCATCTGCCCTCAACAACAACATCGCATATATTCCAGGCTCCCTCGATATCGCCCAAGGCAAAAGTCCTGCTATTTCCGATGATCTGGCCGTTGGCGAACGCTTCCCTCGGATCGGTGACAACCGGCAGCTCTTCTATTTCGAGTTTAATTTTCTTTAAAGCTTTTTGAGCGAGCTCCCCTGTTTTGGCAACAACCAGCGCAACCGGCTCGCCGATAAAATGCACTTTGTCTTCTGCGAGCAATGTTTCATCTTGAATAATCGGTCCGATTTGATTTTCCCCCGGAATATCCTTTGCGCTATAAATCGCAATGATGCCGTCCATAGAAAGCGCTTCTTTGATATCCAGCTGCAAAATCTTGCCGTGGGCAACCGGCGCAGAGAAGACGGCGGCAAAAAGCAAGTCAGCGGGCTGGGGCATATCATCGACATATTGTGACTCGCCGCGGGTATGAGCGGCGGCGTCAATGTGTTTCATAAAACTCCCTGACAGTTAGATATTCGGGATAAAGCCTGGTAAAATGACCGATGATAAATTGCCGTACCAAAAGTCTCTTATACTCAGCAGATCCCCGGATATCGCTAATCGGCGAGATTTCGTTCATCGCGACAGACAATACGTCTAAAACGGTCTGTCTATTAACCGGTTTATCTTTTAAGTATTCGCAAGTCTTGTTCATAAAAAACGGGATTGGCGCGACCCCGCCCATGCTCATTTCAATGGTCTGAATCGCTCCCTTTTCAACTCGTACCTTAATCGCACTGTTCACCGAAGCAATATCGAGCGTCTTTCTTTTCGAAACTTTTTCGAAATGAATTTTGGTTTTCTTGTCAGGCACGGGGAAAATGATTTCGGTCAAAATCTCGGACGGCTTTTTATTGAGAACTTTATATCCTTTAAAGAATGACTTCATCGGGACTGTCCGCTGTTTGTTGCCGCTTTTCAAAATCAGATCGCACTCCAATGCCAGTAAAAGCGCCGTCATGTCCCCGATCGGCGAAGCGTTAACGATGTTGCCGCCTAAAGTCGCACGGTTGCGAATTTGCCACGACGCATTCAGCAGGTTGTACTCCGGCATTTCGGGAATGACTTTCTTAATCTCGGGATCAACCGCAAATTCTTCAAAAGTAGTCAAAGCGCCGACATGCAATTTGCCATTTTTGAGGCTAATTCCCTTCAGCTCCGGCAGTAAATTTAGCACCTCGACCTTCAGATCAGGCAGATCCTCTCCTCTTTGAACATAAATATCCGTGCCACCGGCGACAAAGGTTTCAGGTTTTGCTTTGTCATTTTTTTGTTCAAAGGAAGGTATTCTTTTCAGGCGTTCAGGAATTGTTTGAAAATAATCGGGAAGAACATTCAGTTTAATTAAAGATTCGATCGAATTTTGCGCTTTTTTGCCATTTCCGGCAGCGCCGTTTCCGAATTGTTTACCGAGGCGGCTGCCGGCACGTAGTAACGATGCATATCCTGTGCAGCGACAGAGATTTCCTCCCAGCGCATATTTAAATCCGTCTTTATCGCCCCTGGCCCAGGGCTGCATTAAATAACCCGTCAAGGAAACCACTATGCCCGGCGTGCAAAAACCGCATTGACTGCCACCCTCATCAACGATGGCTTGTTGAACCGGTGTCAGCTTTTCGAGATTAAGTCCTTCGATGGTAACCAGGTGCTTGCCGTGCAGCTCGCCGACCGGCATGAGACAAGAGGTCACCGGTTTGTATGCAACTTGATTGCCGGCCAATTCCCCAATCAAAACCATGCAGGCGCCGCAATCCCCTTCCTTGCATCCTTCTTTGGTGCCAACAAGGCGTTCCGTTTGACGCAGGTAGTCGAGCACCAATCTGCCGGCAGGTTCTTTAGTGGTAACTTCGTGGCTATTTAACCAAAAATGGATTGGCATCAAGAGCCTCTTTTAGTAAATGGAATTAGAGTAAACACCAATCTGAATAAAACACGGCTTAATCAATGCTTTCTATGCAATAATATACCATCCATCTAACGGAAATGCAATAAAAAACTACTCAAGGACACTTGCATTTTTCTTGAATTTAAACTAAGTTAGCTGTTATTCGGCTATTGGCATTTAGCTGTTGGCTGTCGTTCATAAATTAGTTGCACACGATGAGAGATTTTAGGATTCTGAATATTTGGATAAGAGTCGTTTTGAGATCAATATTAAACAAAGAACAAGATGATAGATACCCTTACAGCAAGCTCAAGTCAAAAAGCTAAAAGCCAACAGCCAAAAGCTGAATAGAGCAATTTAAGGAGAAATCTCAATATGCCCATCCTTTTTAAATCTACGAAAATGCTGGAAGCTCAAATCGATGAATTCCTGGATGCCGTAAGCCAGGGTGCTCTGGTATTTAAGCACGGCATCAAGAATTATTTAGACAACCAGAAACCAAATTTTGAGGACAATATAACCACGATTAGAGACCTGGAAAAAAAAGCCGATACTTTGCGGCGGCGCATTGAAAGTCATCTTTACTCTCAATCGCTGATTCCTGAACATCGTGGCGATGTCCTTGGACTCCTGGAAAATATGGACAATGTCATCGATATCGCAAAAGGCTCGCTTAATTATTTTTCAGTGGAAACACCCGATATTCACATGGATCTCATCAAAGATTTTGTTGAACTGAGTGACAAAGCTGCGCTTGCCGCCGAATCAATTGTTCTGGCGGCACGTGCTTTCTTCCGGGATGTGAATGCGGTTAAAGACCACTTACATAAAGTCTATTTTTATGAAAAAGAAGCAGATAAAATCGCCGACCGGCTCAAACGTCATATATTTAAATTAAAAATGGACTTAAGTAACAAGATGCATTTGACCCATTTTGTGCAGCATGTTGATTTTCTCGCCGACCGCGCCGAAGAAGTGGCTGATCGCCTCTCCATTTACACTATCAAACGGAGCGTGTAAAACACGATGATCTTCCTTTTTCTTTCCAGCGGAATTTTCCTCGGCTGGTCTCTGGGCGCCAATGATGCTGCAAACGTCTTCGGGACTGCAGTCGGTTCGAAAATGATCCGTTTCAAGACTGCAGCATTGCTTTGCGGCGTCTTTGTAATTTTGGGCGCCACTATAAGCGGAGCAGGAGCGGCTCACACGCTCGGCCGCCTTGGTTCTGTCAATGCGATTGCAGGTTCATTTACAGTGGCGGCTTCAGCGGGGTTTACCGTCTTCTGGATGTCAAAACTGAAAGTTCCGGTTTCGACTTCGCAGGCGATTGTCGGGGCAATCATCGGGTGGAATATTTATACCGGAGCTGCAACTAATCAGCAAGTTTTAACTAAAATTGTATCCACCTGGCTTCTTTGTCCAGTTCTGGCCGCTGTGTTTGCAGTTCTACTTTATTTAGCATTTAAATTTTTCTTCAATAACGTAAAAATACATCTTCTCAAATTAGATTTGTACACCCGGGCAGGTTTGATCGTTGTTGGCGCTTTTGCCGCCTATAGTTTGGGCGCCAACAACATTGCGAATGTTATGGGAGTTTTTGTGTCTGTTTCACCCTTCCAGGATTTACACATTTTCGGACCGTTAACTTTAACTGGAGTTCAGCAGCTCTTTTTTCTTGGAGGGATTGCAATCGCGGTCGGTGTTTATACCTATTCCCAAAAGGTCATGGAAACTGTTGGCAGCAACATCTTTAAACTCTCACCGGAAGCCGCCCTGGTCGTTGTCCTGGCCAATGCACTTGTTCTTTTTCTTTTTTCTTCTCAAGGGCTGGCAAATTGGCTCACTTCAGTCGGACTTCCTTCCCTGCCGCTGGTCCCGGTCTCCAGCACCCAGGCAGTCATTGGAGCAATCTTAGGCATTGGCATTTTAAAAGGCGCAAAAGGTATCAACTATGGCGTACTCGGCGAAATTGCTATGGGCTGGCTGGCTACTCCAATTTTCGCGGGAATTCTGACGTTTGTAGCGCTTTTCTTTGTCCAGAATGTGTTTAACTTGCAAGTGAGCCAAAGTATACTTCAATAGCAAAACCTAATCCAGGAAACACATTAAAAACAAATCAATGCATCCCTCCTTCTTGCTCGGCCAAGCTGCTAAGTTTTCCATTCTGTTTTTTATTTCATATCAGAAATTCTGTTACGAAAGGTTTTTCTTAAAAAAACTGCCTCCTCTCTCCATCATTTTCTGGCTGACCGCGGCTTGCACTTCTGAACCGGAACCCGGCTTCCGTAGCCTGCCCTACCTTCAAAACCCGGCTGCAGATGCCATGACCATCGTTTGGTTTTCTGAAGACAATAACCCGGGACAGCTTATTTACAAGAAACAAAACTTAACAACCTCTGATACTGTTAGCTCAATTCCGGTGCTCGCGAAGACCCTGGGTTATTCAACCTGGGAAAAGGAGACCTACTTTGACGGCAAGGCTCCCGCGCCTCCCTATCAGCACACGGTGCGCCTCATGGGACTCGAAGCCTCGACCAAATATTTTTATACCGTTCTTCAGGGAGAAGGCGCGTTCAGCGCCTTTTTCAAAACGGCTCCCAACCCCGATCAAGCCGTCCGCTTCATTGTTTTTTCGGACAGTGAGACGGAACCCGAGTCCGCAGGTAAGCACACACCGTGGCCAGATCCGCTGACGAATGAAGCTCGGTCCTATCTCGTAGATCAAACCACCGGATTCGCCAATAACCTGGAAGTCATTCGCACACAGCAGCCGGATTTTGTTGCCATTGCCGGCGATCTGGTTGAGTCCGGCGGCGAGCAGCGCGACTGGGACGAATTCTGGCGCCATCTCACCCGGCCGGAGAATCCACCGGGATTGGCTAGCCAGATTCCAATTCTGGCGGCCCCGGGAAATCATGAATATTATGGTGGTCCGGAAGCAGGCGGATATTCTCAGCCTGCTTCGGAAAAAGCAATAAATCGCTTTCGAATTTACTTCGAGTTCCCCGCAAACGGCTCCCCGAATCTGCAGCAGGAAGGACGCTACTTTCGTCTCGATTATGGCCCGGTCACTTTGATTCTTCTGGATGTGGTCAATGACAGTCCGAATGGCTCGGAAAACGATCCAAACTTTTTTCTGTCCGGCGAAAACGATGCGGGCGGGGGTCATGCCCCGGCATTTGGCCCCGGATCGCGGCAGTATGCCTGGCTTGAGAATCAACTGCAGGAAAGCCAGAACAGAAGTGCGTTTACATTTGTCATTTTACATCACCTGCCCTATTCAGTGGGGCCGCACGGCTGGCCTGCCGGCGAAGGCGCCGGCTTTGATGCTCAGTCGGGAGTGCCGGTTCGTACGCTCACGCCACTGTTTATGCGTTATGGAGTCGATGCCGTTTTTGCCGGGCACGACGAAATGTGGGAGCGTTCTGAAGTCGCCGGCATTGAAATCAAACCGGATGGCCACCAACGCGAACATACCATCCACTTTTACGACGTTGGCATTGGCGGAGACGGCTTGCGCGGACCGGAACCAGGCCTTGATAATCCCTATCAAAAATTCCTGGCGCACAAGGATGCACCCGAAATCTGGCAGGATGGCGTCTTAATCAGTGGCGGCAAACATTACGGTCATTTGGAAGTGGATGTGCAGCAATTACCCAATGCGGGTTGGCAGGCGATC
>SMXC01000298.1 GCA_004356825.1 Caldithrix sp. | reverse complement strand
TAAGCCTCTTCCTGGAAACATGAAGGGGCTTTTTTCGTTTGTTAAGCATAAAGCACATCCTGAGTTTGTTCTATATTCTACCAATAGCTTTTCAATGGGTTGATTTTTTAACTCTTTGATTGACTGAAAACTAGGAATTCAAAGTCGTTCTGAGAACAAACCTCCCGGAAACAGGGACTCAATGTCATCGTTTCCGTGCGAAGAATCTCGCGATCTGCAAGAGATTCTTCGCGTCTCAAACAATTGTTTAAAGTGTAGTATCCAGGATTTCGCGCTCATAATGACGACTGAGGATTTTCGGTCAGACCCTAACCAATATTATATCTACCCTTCGCGATGAAAATGAAAAGAAGCAAGCTTTTGCTAATTCTGTCCATCTTATTTTTGGCAGCCACGGTCTTCTTTTTCCAATCTTTTCGATTTAATTCGGCTGAAGAATCAACAGTTGCAAATGACAAGAAATGGCCAAGTAAACGCGAACTGACCCGAAAACTCTGGCAGACAAGAAAAATGCTTCTGGTTTACGGCACCGAAAGGCCGGAATTTACCGCCGGTTATAAAAAATGCGCCGAGGAAAGTATTGGGAAAAACCGGTTTGTTGAAATAATTGTAAAGCCGGATACTGCCGTAACTGCGGAGGACATCCAGTCGATGCCGATGTCATTAATCGGCACTCCAGATTCCAATTTACTTTTAAGGAAAGTGGTTGATGCATTGCCGGTTCAATTTATAGAAGACAATTTTTCCATTGCTAAAATGTTTTCATCAGAACACGACGATATTTTCCAGATACGAAGTTATCCAAATCCTTTAAATCCGTCCATGCCGCTTTTTGTAACCACCGGCAATAACGATCGAAGAGTTATTGAATTCATTTCTCAAACAGATCAATCAAACATTTTTATGGCAGGAGACTTCGTCGTTTACAGAGATGATAAAGTTGCTCTCTGGGGGTTATTTAAACAGGTCAAGAATGGCCCATGGGAGATCGAGAATAGTCAGACCAGAAATTATTTGAATAATAAAAAGTCGGTTTTGGAAACAGAACACTATGTTTTCAACTATATGGGTGCAAGGGCAAAGCGGAGTGAACTCGAAAAGATTGCAAATAAACAGGAAATGCGCATTCAGAATTTACTGGATCACTTAAATCTTTCAGTTGAAAAATTTCCGAAAATCAAAAGTTATCTTTATGAATCCCCGGAAGACAAAGGCCTCATAACCCGCAACACGGATGTGTCTCACTTTAATTTGGCAGCCGGGGAAGTTCACTCGATTTTTACTGAAGATATTAATGGTATGGACTTCTATTCAGATGCTAAATTGCTGATTGCAAAATTCATCGGCGAAACAAAGTCGTCTGCTTTGCGGGATGGATTGGCGATTTATTTTTCAGAGGGCTGGGGTAAACGCGGGTATCGATATTGGGCAAAGAAGTTTTATGACACTGGAAATGCCAATCCACTCCGCGAATTGCTTGATTCAAATGTTTACAAAAAAGAATCCTACCTTTTTATGCGGCCGCTGGCCGGCAGCTTTGTTGCGTTTTTAGTGGACAAATACGGCTGGACTCATTTTTTAAATCTTTACAAAAACTGGCCGAAGTCGGGATTTCCCGAAAACAGTTTGATAGAATTCACTCTACCAGAATTGGAGCGTGGTTGGCTGGCTTATTTAAAGCAAATGAAAATTGAAGGCCAAACCTCGACGGCTGCAAATCATGGAGTTGTGACTCCCCAATTCCAAAAAGGTTTTTGCCTCGCACATGAAGGCTACCAAATTTACAACGGCTACATTTCCCGTAAATCGGTTGAGGCACTGGAGAAGTTGCGAGAGTTTGGCACAGATTGGATTTCTCTCACTCCATTTGGTTATTTGCAGGACCGCAACAAACCCGGTTACTTTAATTATTCGTTTGGCGCTGGCTCAGAGAATGATGAGAGTCTTATAACTTCTTTTTTTGCGGCAAAGAAGTTGGACATGAAGGTCATGTTGAAGCCGCACGTTCTGATGAGCAGCGGCAATTGGGGCTGGCCCGGCGAAGTCGAAATGAAAAACAAAAAAGACTGGCAGATTTTTTTCAAATACTATACCAGTTGGATCCTGCATTATGCTTTGCTGGCTGAAATGTACGGCATGGACAGTTTTTGTGTCGGAGTTGAACTGCTTAAGACCACCCGCGACCACCCGCAAGAATGGCGCGAGATCATCTCAAAAGTTCGCCAGATTTATCACGGGCCGATCGTTTATGCGGCCAACTGGGGGGAGGAATTTGAGCAAATAGAATTTTGGGATGAGCTGGATTATATCGGTTTGAATTGCTACTATCCGCTTTCCGGAAAAGACGAGGTGACTTTAGCGGATCTAAAACAGGGCGCTGCTCGGTTCCTGCGAACGATTGAAAAAGTGGCTCGTAAATATCAGAAGCCGGTGCTGCTAACCGAAGTCGGTTTTTGCAGCAGAGAGAAAACCTGGCAGAAGCCGCATGAGCGAGGCCGAAGAAGCGCTTCACTGAACTTTGAGGATCAGGCATTAGCCTATCGAGCTATTTTCGAATCTTTTTGGGACAAGGAGTGGTTCTACGGTTTTTACTGGTGGAAGTGGCCGACTTATTTGGAATACGGCGGTCTGCAGCACAGTGGTTTTACACCGAATGGTAAACCGGCTGAAAAAGTGGTGAAAGAATGGTACTCTAAAATCCCCGCTGCTAGATAGCCCTCTGATGAATCCATTTCTAAGTTGAAAAAGAATTTGATTTTTAACACTTCTTCCGTAACTTTTTCGTACTTTTTTAGTAAAATAAAACACAGAATTGTAAGAAACTTCTTGACAATAAATCCCAATTTTCGTATTACTATAGTAGTTTTGATGCATTTTTCCTGCCTTGTTTTAAAAATAAAAAAGATTTATCAAGTAGATGCCGGCCGTTTAGTTTACTGATATTCTTACATATAAATATGGAAATTTAAGTTTTATGTAAACCTTATTTTTTTCACCCCAGCACTTTCAGCTTTTCGACTATTACTTTTTCTTAAATTAAAATTTAATTAATGCGTGCTAAAAACTAATTGAATCGGACACATAAATTCCAAACAAATACCAAGGGAGGTATAAGATGAGAACTAAAGTCCTTTTAGTTTGTTTCGTAATGAGCTTGATGTTTATTGGGCAAGCGTTTGGCCAAACACATCGGGTTACCGGGCGGGTTATTGACCAGGATGACAGGTCCCCGCTGCCCGGACTAAATATTGTAGTGAAGAATACCCAGAGGGGGACCACTACCGACACCGACGGGCGGTATGCGCTGGAAAATGTTTCACCGCAGGATACCCTGGTATTCACCTATATCGGCTATGGCAGAGAGGAAGTTCCCGTCGGGGGTCGTGCGGTCATTGATATGTTCATGGAATCTCTGGTGATTCGCGGCGAAGAGGTGACGGTGGTTGGGTATGGCACTCAGCAAAGAAGGGAAATAACAGGTTCGGTTGCCCGAATTTCTACAGCGGCATTGAGAGACATTCCGGTTCTTAGTTTTGAACATGCACTCCAGGGCCAAATATCGGGTGTTGATGTGCAGGAGAATACCGGAGAACCAGGTGGCCAGCCCAATATTCGCATAAGAGGAACAGGATCAATCAGTGCCGGAAATGAGCCGTTGTATGTTCTCGATGGGCTGCCGATGTCCAAAAATTTGGATCTTCAGGGCAGTTTATTCCGGCGTCGTGCGGCCTTTAAGCCACCAGCCACAAATCCGCTGGCTGCTTTAAACCCCAACGACATTGAATCCATCGAGGTTTTGAAAGATGCCTCAGCCGCCGCCATTTATGGTTCAAGAGGCTCCAACGGAGTGATTCTGATCACAACCAAGAAAGGAAAGTTTGGCGGCAAGCCGACGATCAGGTTTGATTCCTATACCGGTACTCAGTCGGTTGCAAACCAACCCGATATGATGCATGCCGAGGAATTAATAGCCTATACACAAGATTCCAGGAATAACAATTACATTCAAGACCTGGACCCCCTGAATCCGAGCAGCCCTGATTTCAACCCCATTTATGATCCGACTAATAATGACGGTCGTCCTAATGTCGGCAATTATCGGCTGCCGGATCAATATGTCAGTTGGGAGGCAGATGGGAGGACGGACACAGATTGGCTTGATCTTATCTTCAGTTCGGCGCCCATTACGAATACTACTGTTTCAGTCTCGGGCGGCGGTCCAAATAGTTCATATTACATCTCCGGCGGCTACCTAAAGCAAGATGGAATTATAGAAAATTCGCAATTTAAGAGATACAGCTTTAGCGCGCATTTTATCGGCGACTTAAATGAATCCGTAACATTCGGCGCCAACATTCATGCCTCGTTTACTGAAAGCGACAGAGTCCCGGCAAATGCACCGTATTTTGGCAGGCCTCCGGGTATCGTCTATTCGGCTATGGTACATTCGCCGGTCGTCAAGCCTTTGGATGACCTTGGCAGGCCCAACCAGCGTGCGGCCGATGGCGCCCAGTCCTTTCTGGGCGGAGGTACCACATCCGCCAGCAATCCATTAGCCATCATTGACGGCGTTGATGAAACTCTGGATAATCATAGAACATTTGGTAATGTCTATGCAGATATTTCTCTCATGAAAGATCTTACCTTTAGATCCATGGTTGGCATCGATTTAGACAATTTTCAAGGTTCTTTCTTCAGGGGCAATAGTCTGTTGTACAGAACAGCAACAACAGGCGACCCTTATGCCCAAAGTAATGCAGCAACGAGAACGAACTGGGTTTGGGAAAATACACTGAATTATAAAAAATCGTTGCGGGATGTTCATAATTTCACAGCCCTTGTAGGTTATACCGCACAGAAAGACGTAAGTGAGTCAAATACCGTGATAGCGAACCAATTCCCTGACGATCAGGTACAGACCCTTACCGGCGGTGTGATCTCCGATGGCACCAGCACTAAAGACGAGTGGTCTTTAGTTTCCCTGTTGGCACGAGTTAACTATAATTACAACTACAAATATCTATTGACCGCTACCATTCGTTCAGACAGGTCATCCCGATTTGGGCCGGGGAATGAAACGGGCACATTTCCTTCCTTTTCAGTGGCCTGGCGCATGATGGAAGAAGACTTCATGCGGGATCGGTTTGGCTTCCTGAGTGAGCTCAAGTTGAGAGCAAGTTATGGTGAGACCGGTAACTTCCTGATTCCTAACTATGGGGCCATCGGTTTATTGAGCCAGGGTCTCTATATTGACGATGATCAGCCTGTTGTCGGTGTATTCCCGGTAACAATCAGTAATGAAGAATTGGGCTGGGAGACAACCAAACAAGTAGATCTAGGAATCGACTTCGCATTGTTCGAAGACAGGATTTATGGTACCTTTGATTGGTACAATAGCAAAACTGAGGATTTGCTGCTTCAGGTCGGGGTGCAGTCGCAAACCGGTTTTACCACTGCTTTGCAGAACATTGGTAAAGTTCAAAATAAAGGCTTCGAACTCTCGCTTACTTCGAGGAACATGGTGAGCGCCTTCCAATGGTCGACTGAGTTTAATTTCTCAAAGAATGACAATGAGGTTCTTGAATTGGGTCCAGGGACTGATGAGTTCCCGGACGGTGCACCTATCTTTGTTTCCGGTGGGGCGGGTGTCAGGCACATCACCCAGGTTGGAGCTGAGTTGGGCAGCTATTACGGTTATGTGGTTGACGGCATTTATCAAACAGAAGCGGATATTGCTAATGCACCTCGGGATGATATTGCTCCTGCTGCCAGACCCGGTGATTTTAGATTCAAGGACGTCAACGGCGATGGTGTCATCAATACCGATGATAGAACCATTACCGGTAGTTATCATCCCGATTTCATTTATGGTATTACCAACAGGTTTTACTTCAAAAATTTTGATCTGAGTATCTTTTTTCAGGGCGTTGAAGGTAGGGAAATATTAAATCTTACTGCCCGGCACATGAAAAACGGTGAGGCCAATTTTAACAGTTATGATATTCTTACTGAGCGCTGGCGCTCCGCAGCAGAGCCTGGCAATGGCGAGACTCCCAGGGCCGATCGAGCAACTGGATCGCATGGTCAAAATAATAGACCGTCTTCATATCAGGTTGAGGATGGTTCATATTTCCGCCTGAGGAACCTTACCATAGGGTACAAACTTCCGCGATCCTTGACCAGCAGAGTTGCCCAGGATGTAAGAATTTACGTTACCGGCAAAAACCTTTTTACCAGCACGGACTACATCGGGTTTAACCCGGAAGTCAGTCTGCAGTCACAAAACATGCTGGTGCAGGGGGAAGATTATGGAGCGTATCCCCTGACAACAACCTGGATAGTAGGGACGAATATCACCTTCTAAAAAAAACGAACATTAATAAAAAACCAGAGAGGAGCTCAAAATGATGAAAAAAATAATTCCAGCATCCCTGCTATTCTCATTATTGTTTATATTCTCATGTTCTGATGATTTCACGTCATTGGCGCCGCATTCGGAAAGAAATGTGGAAAATTTTTATAAAACGCCGGGCGATATAGAGATTGCGGTAAACGGCATATATGATGCCTTGCAAGGTGGCGGTACTTACGGAACGACAACTGAATTTGCCACCGGGGGCACGGGTGGCTATTGGGTGCTTACAGAGATTAGATCAGATAATACGGATCAGGGACCGGATGTAACTGGCCTATCTCTCCAGGTGGCTGTGCTGAACCGGTTCGAGGAAGACGCTCTCAACGAAATTCCACAAGGTTCGTGGATTGAATCCTACCAGGGCATTGCCAGGGCTAACGCTGTGCTGACCCGTATTGGTGATGTGGATTTTGGTGCGAGGCAGGATAAGGATTCTTTTATTGGAGAGGCGCTTTTCCTGAGGTCTTTATTTTATTATAACTTAGCGCTGCTGTTCGGCAATATTCCCATGCCGCTCACCGAAACCGTCTCAATCTCTGCACAGGTTCCGGCTGCGACTGTTTTTACTCAACTGATTACTGATTTAACTGATGCGGCGAGTAAACTTCCCGATGTGCACCCGTCAACAGTAGGCGGCAGGGCAACCAAAGGGGCAGCCCAAACTTTATTAGCGCGGGTGTACCTTACAGTCGGGAATAACTCTGCGGCTGAAACAGCGCTGCGCGCCATCATCAGCAGCGGGGTTTTCCAACTGGTGCCTAATTATGAAGACCTGTGGGGACCTGCAAATGAATTGAATACCGAGTCCATCTTTGAAGTCCAGTTTAAGTCTGGCTTGGCGACTGAGGGCAGTGGATACGCCCAGGCCTTCGCCGCGGACGAAACTCAGGTGGGTGGCTTTCCAGTAAACCAGCGTAATAGACCTACAGTGGACATGATTAATGCCTATGAGCCTGGTGACTTACGTTTCGAAGCCTCCATGGATACGACGTTCTTGAACCCAACATCGGGTGCACGGCAAAGATACGTCAGGAAATATTTGAGCGTGCCAGCTGGTGATCAGGACGGCGATAATAATTGGATCGTCTTTCGCTATGCTGATGTCTTGCTTATGCTCGCCGAGGCTATTGGCGAGGGTGGAGAAGCCTATGGTTTAATAAATCAACTGAGGACTCGTGCCGGTTTGGCTGATATAGAGGCCAATACGGCGGGAACGTTCGAAGATAAATTACTCCAGGAAAGGCGGGTAGAACTGGCTTTTGAAAATCACCGCTGGTACGACCTGCTGCGCTTTGGAAAAGCTCAGGAAGTGATGCAGGCCCATAGCGCAGGAGCCACGCTCGATACTTTTGATGATCCAGCATTTACTTTTACCGGTCAGTTATTATATGCTATTCCGCAAAGAGAGGTAGATTTGGGCTTGGACCAAAATTAGAGAGAACCGGTAAATAGCGCTTCGGACTGGGCTCCATTATTTCCAACGTTGCGGAAATAGTGGAGCCTTGGTCATATTTAGGCTTTTGAGGAATAAAAAACAGATATTGGTAATAAAGCATGACTAAGGAACAGGAGATGCTATGCATAGTGAAAAGCTATATATCGTATTATTTTTTACGATCCTATTTCTGCCGGTTCTGGTTATCGCACAACCGGAGGTGCCGGTGGAACAGTGGAAAGGCAAGACCATTCTTTTAGTTGGGGCTCATCCGGATGACGATGCCGGAAGGTATGGCACACTCTCCCTTCTACAAGAAAATGGCAACGAAGTCTATGTGCTCCTTCTGACCACGGGTAATGTGGGCACTAAGGACCCGACCATGACCCGGGATAGACTGTCCAAAATCCGACGCCAGGAAGAACTCAACGCGCTTGCGGAAATAGGCATTCCCGCAGATCACTATATCAATCTTGGTTATACCGACGGCATGGTTGAGTTTGCCGACAAAGAAGAAGTCGTGCGGCGGCTTGTCTGGCACTATCGAAAAATTAAACCGGATGTGCTGTTCACATGGGATCCGGGATATGGTTATGTGCGCTGGCATAAGACCGATCACCGCGCCGCATCCTATCTATCGGTTGATGCTGCCCGTGCCGCTGAGTGGCGCCTGCTTTTCCCCGCACAAATCGTCCACGAAGGTCTCGAAGCTCATGCCATCCCGGAATATATGTTTTATGGCGGTGTTGAAAAAGATATTAACACCTGGGTTGATATCACGGGACACGAGGAGAAAAAAATAAAGGCTCGCTCGCAGCATATCAGCCAGATGAGTGCGGCATGGAACAACTACACAGGCCCCAGCCCGGATGATCTAAAACCTGAAGATCGCAAGGCTTTCCTGGAGAGAATGAAAGAAATTCCAATGAGAGACGGCAAACCCATGGAAGGGTTCCGCTATTACAAAGGCGCGCCCGATGGCATCGGCAGCGGCCGGCGATAATTCACGGAGCCATGGACAGCACAGCGCTGCGAAACCGCAATAAAAATCCATTAGGCCACGGATTTGCACTGATTAACGTGGATAAAATACGGTTTTTAAAAAAAAATAAAGAATCATTATCAGCAATTTGCAATTTTGTAGAAGTTTTGTAAGTTAAGAAAAGTAAATTTAAAACATTTTTTTGACTAACAGAATCAGTGTTTCATCAATTTTGAATCCGTGACTCAGAAAAACTTAGAGGCATCAAAATGTTGGCAAAAGAGGTACATCGTAAAGTAGGGAGGAGTACATGAGACGATTATTAGTTATTATATCAATACTGGGCAGCACAATCTTATCATTTGCACAGGTTGCTGGGAATTCGGGTGATGAACAGATTCGAGTTATTGTGATCGGTGCACACCCGGATGACTGCGATTTAAAAGCTGGCGGCACCGCAGCTCTATTTGCTGAAATGGGTCATGCGGTAAAGTTTGTCTCGGTCACCAATGGTGACGCCGGACATCAGACGGAGGGTGGGGGAGCGTTGGCCAAACGCAGACGGGCCGAGGCCCAGGAATCCCGACGTCGTTTGGGCATCGACGAATATGTTACGTTGGATAATCATGATGCTGAACTGGTTCCCAGCTTGGAAATACGACACCAGATCATCCGGCAGATTCGTAACTGGAACGCCGACATCGTGCTTTCGCCGCGACCGAATGACTACCACCCGGACCACCGTTATACCGGCGAGTTGGTCCAGGATGCAGCCTATTTGGTCATCGTGCCGAATGTCGCGCCGGATACGCCGCCGCTAAAGAAAAACCCGATTTTTCTCTATTTGAGCGATGGTTTCCAGCGGCCGAATCCATTTCGACCCGACATCGCAGTTGCCATCGATAAAACCTTTGAAAAAAAAATGAACGGTCTGGACGCACACGTTTCCCAGTTTTACGAATGGCTGCCATGGACATCGGGTGGGCTGGCCGAAGTGCCAAAGGGTACTACTGAGCGAAGGGAATGGCTGAAGGAAAAATGGGGTAGCAGGTCCTCCATATCGCCTGAAGTCCGCAAGTCGCTTGAAAAGTGGTATGGCGCTCAAAAAGCACGAGATATAAAATATGCGGAGGCATTCCAGATTTGTGAGTACGGTAAGCAGCCGAGTGATGAGGAAATCAGACGATTGTTCCCAATGTTGAGTCAATAACCAGTGAAAGTCAAACGTGAAAAATAGCAGAACTCGCCAGAGTTCTGGGGCTACCGACCCGA
The DNA here is from genome assembly GCA_004356825.1 of Caldithrix sp. Taxonomy (GTDB): domain Bacteria; phylum Zhuqueibacterota; class Zhuqueibacteria; order Oceanimicrobiales; family Oceanimicrobiaceae; genus Oceanimicrobium. The sequence goes on along the minus strand of SMXC01000298.1, from coordinate 551 downwards.
AGTGTGGTCACTTCGGCTACTTCTGTCACGTTTCACGTTAAAAGGAGGGTAAACCCATTCGAAGAAGCTATTATGTCGTCGGCCTTATTTTTCTCACTTTTTTTGTCATCTCATTTTTAACAAATATCATCGGCCCGCTCGTCCCTGAGATTATTGATGATTTTAATTTAAGTTTAACGCTCGTTGCCATGTTGCCATTTGCTTTTTTTATTGCATATGGCGTTATGTCGATTCCGGCGGGCTTGCTTATCGAGAAATACCAGGAAAAACCGGTCATGGTGGCCGCCTTTGTTGTCGCGTTTTTTGGCTCGTTAATTCTGGCGTTGTTTCCAAATTATTTGACTGCTGTTTTTTCCCTGTTTCTCATAGGTTCGGGAATGGCAATGCTGCAGGTAGCGATTAACCCATTGCTGAGAGAGGCCGGAGGAGAGGAGCACTTCGCATTAAATGCAACGATAGCACAATTGATTTTCGGCGCCGCTTCATTCATCAGCCCGCTGGTATATTCCTATCTCGTGCTTAATCTTGAGAAAACGTCCTCCGATTCAAAC
>SMXC01000297.1 GCA_004356825.1 Caldithrix sp. | reverse complement strand
TTGATTTTCTTGATTCGCAAGGAAAAAGTAGGATTTATGGTCGATGCTGCGATTTATGGATTCGCAATTGGTGCCGGGTTTGCCTTGATTGAAAATGTATTCTATTTGCAGAAACTTGAAGGCGCGCATGTTTTGGTCTGGATTGTTCGCGGCTTTGGAACAGCAATTATGCATGGGACAACCGCGGCAATCTTCGGCATGGTTTCCAAGAATTTGTCTGATAAGTATTCATCAAAGAAAGTCCATATATTTTGGGCTGGCCTTGCCGCTGCGATTTTACTCCACTCATTCTACAATCATTTTTTTCTGCCGCCGATTTTGATCACGATCTGTTTTGTGATCGGCCTGCCGTTACTTATTGTTTTTGTTTTCGACCTCAGCGAACAGGCCACCCGCAAATGGCTGGGCGTTGGCTTTGATACGGATGTAGACTTACTTGAAGTGATTACGACCGGCGATATCCTGGAGTCCAGAATCGGCCAATATCTGGAATCTCTCAAGAGCAGATTTTCCGGTGCGGTAGTCGCCGATATGCTCTGTTATCTCAGGCTTCATCTGGAGTTGGCGGTTCGAGCCAAAGGAATACTTCTAATGCGTCAAAGCGGATTTGACCCGGTTTCCGACCCGGAAATAAAAACTAAATTTGAAGAATTAGAATACCTGCAGAAAAGCATTGGCAAGACCGGAAAACTCGCCATTCTGCCATTTCTCCGCACCAGCAGCCGCGATCTCTGGCAGCTCTATTTGATTGATAAATAAGGGTTAGTTGGAAGATGCTAACCTCGTTGACGGTGAGGTGTGGTACTTAAACGCCGGGGTGTATTGCATCAACCAGGAGATTGACAAATGCATCTCCGTGCTCGATAAGGCAGTCAAGCGGGGCTATTTCGCCTATCCGCACATGCTCAAGTGCCGGTTCCTGGATCCGGCTCGTGGAAACCCCGGTCTCGATGCTGTTCTCGACAAGGCTCGGCTCAAACATGAAGCATTCAAGGAGAAGTTCTTTCTGAATAATTAGCGATAAAAAAATCAGGGTCGGCAAAAACCATTTCCCACTACAAAATCCTCGAGAAGATCGACGAAAGGCGGCATGTGGGGGCGTCTACCTGGCAGGGAAGCGAAAGTTAACTCACCTGACAACTTTCTAATTTTTTAGATGTACTTTAGATAATTAACAAAGTCAACGCTTCATGGGAGTTTGTTATGAACATGAAATCTCGTTCTTTGCTCAATCGCAGAAGGTTGATATTGCGGTTGGGGGTCAGTGCACTGGCTGTTATTTTGATATGGTATTTTTCAATTGGGGATTTGCCTTTTCCTGACCATGCTGTTTCGGGTACTATTGGGCGTAAATCAACCCAAAAAGCTATAGAGAGTGCTCAAGAATACTTATCGGATTTCATGTATCAGGAGGCAGCCTGGGAGTACCTCAGGGCGGCGGACAACACCACCGCAAATCGTCTTCTCGATACGTTACGGCAAATCCTGCAATCACAACCGATCTCGATAAAAAGTCTTGGCAAAAGTATTCACGTATCCAAGCCATATATTATCACTTTTAGAAATGACGTTCGGGCAATTTTCAAGGTCGAAAATTCCGATTCATTGGGCCCGGTGAAGAGAGAAGAAGCGGTCTACAAACTGGATCAGTTCCTCGGTTTTAACTTTACCCCCATGACGATAACAAGGGCGGTTCGCTTCCCTGACGGCACGATCAGGCGAGGGTCTGCGATGTATTTTATTCGGAATTGCGAATCTGCTATGGATGCCGGTCTGGAAAAAAACGATAAATTGAAACTTTTCGATGCGATCATTGGCAACAGCGATCGCCATCGAAATAACTGGTTGATTAGAGATAGCGGTGAAATTGTGGCAATTGACCACAACAGAGCGTTCCGCCATGATGTTACCGGTTTTGCCCGCACCTACTGGTATCAGGAGATTGATAATCTCGAAGCGCCATCAAAATTAGGTTCTGTTTATGAAAACTTCAAAAATTACCCGCGTCATAAGTTTGAAGAATTGCTTGAGAACTTGATTCAACCGGATCGCCTCAAGGTATTTCTTGCAACGCGAAAGGAAATCATTGAGCGCATAGAATCAAAGAAGAGAAAGCCTTAGAAACGCTTTCTTTTGCCCATTGCTGTGTTTTACTCGCTGGTGATTCAAGGAAATATTTTGCCCGCAATTGCTGCTGGTGAAGCTTCAGCACGAGTCGTTTGACATTCATCGGATGCAAGATGCGCGTTTAGAGATGATTATCCCAAACCGGGCGTTGCTAAAATGGCTGATGGTAAAATCATGTGGGTAAGATTGAGACATTTTAGGTTTGCGGCTTGAATGTTAGCCATGATATGACCAGCTGAGGAGAATATTTGAATAAATCAAGATTATGGTTGAAAAACTCTCTGCTTTTATTGCCTGTTATTGTCTGGCAATTATTTGCTCTCTCCCTGCAGGGATTTGCCAGGGAGATTCCGGCACCCCAGGAAAACTCCGAGTTTAGATTCAGTGGCGAATATGGACTCTGGGTGCAGGAAGTGAGGGGGCGGATTGAAGTTCATTGGATCACCGCGGAAGAAGATTCAGGTTTCTTAAGGGTACTCAGAAACGATAAGCCAGTGCATGAATTCGCCACGCCGTTTTCACTGCTGCATCAAGTCAGCTTCGAAAAACCCGGGGGCCCGGATTTCACCATTCATTATGGCAGTCTGAGAGACGCTCTGGATAACCACAAGACCGTCATTCAGCTCGCGGTGAAAAGACCCGAAGCCATATTCGGCAGGGTTGATTCACTTTATGTTCTCGGCGACCTTCACGGAGAGTATGATCGACTTGTGCAATTGCTCAGCACTGCCAATATTATCGATGCCAATTTGGATTGGATCGCGACAACAAAACATCTGGTGATTCTGGGTGATATCTTTGACCGGGGACATCATGTCACCAAAATCCTGTGGCTTCTGTACCAACTCGATCGGCAAGCGGAATTGGCAGGCGGTCGGGTTCATGTGGTATTGGGCAACCATGAGATAATGACCTTCGACAATGACCTGAGTTATACCTCTCCAAAAGAAAGGCTCATAGGTCATTTGCACCGGGTCCCATACCCGAAATTGTTTGATGTTCATCACTCGATATTGGGACAGTGGCTGGCCGCAAAACCCGGCCTCATCAAAATTGAAAACACCTTGTTTGCGCATGGTGGGGTGACCCCTTTCTATGCTGATTATTCAATTAAGGCCTTTAACGATACCCTTCGGATCTTCCTGGATCAAGGGACATTTGCAGATGAATCGCCAGATTCCAGTGCTGCCTTGGCAGACTCACTATGGTATTTACGCCGACAACGTTTTCTTTATGGAGAAGGCAGCGTGTTTTGGTATAGGGGTTACGTTATAGCGGGAACTTCCGAAGATGACCTGGAGAAAGTTCTCAAAACATACCAATGCACAACGCATGTTATCGCCCATACGATTGTTAAAACCATTTCCGAATATTATGATGGCAAAGTCATCGCCGTTGACTTGATAAAACCAGCGACCGAGATGCTGTTATTGGTCAGCAAAGGGCCTGAGAGATTCAAGATCCACCTGGACGGAACCGTAGAAAAACTTCAGAGTCGAAAATGAGTCTTAGCTACCACGAATTGGCGGTCATCAGGTTTTTTCAAAGAATAGCGGATTATTCAGTTTGGGTATCACTATTAAGATTTTAATGCAACTTTAACTAAGCGGTATTCAGCTAAAAAGGTAAATCTCGGCGATGGCTTTATCCCGTAGTTTTGAATTTACATACAAGACACGCTTGTTTTTTGTTGACAAAACGTCATTTTATTGTATTATTTAAATACCGCATATCTCCCGCAGCGCTTTGCCGAAAAACCTCGATGATTCTTTGGAGGCGTCACGGGCGTAGGGGGAGATATCATGTGCAGGTAAGTTTCGGCAGTCTGACTCCTTTAATATTCTCCTCAAAAGCAACTGAATTCAAAGCAAATGTTAAAGCGCCGTTAAGACGAAGACCATTCCCATTATAAAGGATAGCTGATGGTTGGCAAAACAATTTCTCACTGCTTGGGATTTGTTGTGGGATTTTCGGCTTGTCCGGGTGAGGAAACAGGAATGACACAAAAGAATCTTAAACCGGTTGTACCGTCAATCGCGTTTGGAGTTGCTCTCGCGGTTTTCCTGGGGTTGACTGTCAGAACCAACGGAATTCTCTTCATGAAGTACAGAGAGGGTTTGACCCGGTTTCACGGAAATACAAGCTAAATTTGAAGAATTAGAATATCGGGAAAGCATTGGCAAGACCGGGAACCCTCGCCATTCTGCCATTTCTCCGCACCAGCAGCCGCGACCTCTGGCAGCTCTATTTGATTGATAAATAAGGGTTGACAATCTTTAGGTAATTTGTTAACTTTTTGTTATTACTCTTCCAAAGAAAGTTCAAATTCTAGAAGTTCTAAATGTCCACTAAAACTCTACTTTAATTCTCAAAAATTTGGGGAAGTTCATGCCAGGCAAAAACATTCAGGAGTTGGAAAAAGAGAATCAGCATCTTAAGAAAACAGTTGAGGATCTATGGACCATAAACCAGCTGGCGCGGATCATCAGTTCAACAATGCCGGTGGATCAGATCTTAGATAAAGTGGTTGCTGTTTCCGTGAAGGGCATAAAGGCAGAGCAGGGGACCATTTCCCTGCTTACGGCTAGAGAAAATGAGGAAACCGGAGACCCATTCAAAACCATGATTCGAAAAATTGACGTTTCGAGACAGGTGGGAAGATACCGGCTGGACGATCATTTGAGCGGCTGGATGCTCAGCAATCGCAAGCCCTTAACGATCAACGACGTCAAAAATGATAACATCCTGAAAGGTGTCCAGCTCAATGAGGGCATTCAATCTATTTTGAGTGTGCCATTGATGTGCAAGGGAAATTTGATCGGCGTGCTGAATATTTTCAATAAAAAAGACGTTGGCGGCTTCTCTAACAATGATCAGCGGCTGCTATCAATTATTGCTTCCCAGTCGGCACAAATAATTGAAAACGCCCGACTTTATGAAGAGGAAAAACAGCTTAGACGGTACGAGAATGAATTAGAAATGGCACGAGATATCCAGGAGGGGCTCATCCCCAAAGAGGTACCGAAGACCAATAAACTCGATATCTCCAGCTTCTTTAATCCGGCTGATGAGGTTGGCGGCGACTATTTTGATTATTTAGATTTAGGGAATGATAAAATCGGCATTGTGATGGCGGATGTTTCCGGTCATGGCACTGCTGCGGCCCTGGTCATGACCATGATAAAGGGTATTGTGCACGCGATTACCAGCGATTTCGAGTCGCCGGAAAAAGCTCTGGCAGAGCTTAATTCGATCTTGAATCAAATTGGGCCGAAAGAGAAGTTTGTCACAATGATATTTCTGGTTTTCGATGTAAAGAATATGAAATTGCAGTACTCCAGCGCGGGTCACCCGCCGCTGGTCCTTTACAGCAGCAAATCCCAGACCTGCGAGTTGGTTGAATTTATTTGCCCTGCTTTGGGAATCTCGTCGCTGTCCCAATATAAGCAGAAGCAAATGACCCTGTCGCCGGGGGACTTGATTTTAGTTTACACCGATGGGGTTACCGAGGCATTTAACACCCAGCAGGAAATGTTTGAAGAGACCCGATTGCTTGAGGCTGTTCAGGAGACGGCTAAACAGCCTTCGGCGAAGATCATAGAGCACGTTAAAAAGAAACTGCAAGAATTTATCAAAGATGCCTCGCAAAGCGATGACGTCGCTATGATCGCGATTAAAGCGACTTGATTCCGGTTATCTATTGCCACTGCGATTTAAGATCATTTCCAGGTATTTGAGCCAAACTCTGAATTAAAAAGAGGAGAGTTCAAAATGTATATGCGTGTTTTACAGCTAAAAATAGATCCTTTTAAATCGCGGGCATTCCAGACATTCTACGATAAAAACATTGTTCCGGCTTTGCCAAAAGTTGACGGGTGTTTGTCAATCACTCTTGTGCACAACACTCAACATAAGGATGAATTCCTGTCTGTAACTTTATGGGCCGGGCTGGAGGATGCCGAAACCTTTGATCAAAGTGAATTATTTCAAAAACTCCTCGGGGATGTCAAACCGTACTTCCTTGATTCTGCCGAGTGGAAAATAAAACTTTCCGAAGATTATACTTTGGATCTGGAAGCGGTTGAAGAAGAACCGGTCGTTAACTCTTATCCGAGCGTGGGCCCAATCTGACCTGGGAACCCTGCCGGTAAAAAAACCGCAAAGTATGTTTATGCGAATTGTCTCGGCTAAAATCCTTCCTGATAAAATGGATGAGTTTAGACATCTGTACAAAAACGAAATCGTTCCAGCGCTTGAAATCACCAAGGGTTGTCGCTATGCGTATTTATCGGAAAGCATGAAAGAAGATAATGATTTTTTTTCAGTCACGATTTGGGATAGCAGGCAAGATGCTGAAAATTATGAAAAACGCGGTTCGTTTGAGGAGCTTATCGAGAAAACTAAGCACACATTCTCAGCCTTGAGTCAATGGAAGATGATCCTGGACACGAATTATGATGAAAATACGGCCAAAAGCAAAGCTGTGGATGTTAATTATTATAACATCGTTTCCGGAAGTAGTTTCAAGTAGCGACCCTGCCGATCCGTCCCCCTATAGAGCCACTGATTTTGTGAACTTTGCTCTTGCTTTTATCCTTCCGAATATTGATATTGAACTTGATATTTAGTAACATTTTCGTGAGGAAATATGAAAGTTATAATTGACCTCCGCGAGGAGGTTTTTAAAGAATTGGAGAATCTAAGAAAAAAAATGGAACCACAATGACTCAAGAAATTGAAAAGGCTTTGCTATTGGGAACTCAAAAGAGAACTCTGATTCAACGCCTGCTGGAAGAGACTTGCAATGAATTCGACCGTGCACTAAGCAAACTTGCTTCATAAGATACTGTGGAAGATATTCTATTTCTTGAATTTGATGATATAATCTAAATTCATTCGGTGTTGATAAACAAATATGGCGGACATGAAGGAATACGCGATAAAAACCTTCTACATTCTGCGGTGAATCAAGCACAAAACAAACATTTGAAGGGAAATTCTTGTACAAATCCATTCCAGCAATGGCCTCGATTTATGCTTGCCACTTAGCGGAGAATCAACCGTTTATTGACGGCAATAAGCGAATTGCTTTTGCTGCAAGTCATCTGTTTCTAAACCTAAATGGATTTACTCTTTCTGCATCAAATCAAGAAGTTTACCGGCTATTTATTGATTTGGCAAATAAGAGAATAACAAAAAACGAGCTGACGAGTTGGTACCAAAAGAAATCACTTAAATCATAGACTTACCGGTATGAAATTTAGATATTCAGAGTGGCGCGACGAACAGGATTTAAGCAAGCTGAGTTTTGAGGAGTTGATGCGGCTCTTCAGTCAGCTTCTTATTTATACGAACGGCGACCCGAATGAAGCGCTGAAAATGATGACACAAATGGACCAGGAATACAATCTCTTCGATGAAAGTGAGGGCGAGAATTTCGAGGAGTTTTTGGCATGGCTGAAGCGGGAGGGGTATATTGAAGAATTCAACGATATTCTTGCACTCACTCACAAAGGCTCACGTAGAATTCGTCAGGATGCTTTAAAAGAGATTTTCACTTCTTTGAGGAAAAAATCACTCGGTGAGCACGAGTCGCCGTTTTCCGGCGAGGGGATTGAGCGGCTCAGTGAAACCAAGCCCTATAGATTCGGCGACGAGCCGTCAAACATCGATTTTACCTCAACGATTAAAAATGCCATTCATCGCGATGGCCTGGATGATTTCAATTTAAAGGAAGAGGATTTTGAAGTCTACGAAACCGAGCATTTGACATCTTGCGCAACCGTGCTTCTGCTTGATATCAGCCACAGTATGATACTTTATGGGGAAGATCGCATTACCCCGGCAAAAAAAGTCGCCCTGGCACTGGTAGAGATGATTACAAGCCGTTTTCCGAAAGACAGTCTGCACGTTGCTGTTTTCGGAGATAAGGCCATTGAAGTCAGTCTGGAAGATATTCCGAAGATTGCCGTGGGGCCCTATCATACTAATACAAAAGATGCTCTTGAGCTTGCGCAGCGAATTTTGAAACGTAAGCGCAACGTCAACAAGCAAATCTTTATGGTGACTGATGGCAAGCCTTCTGCTATCTTTGTGGGCGCGCGGCTTTACAAAAACCCGTTCGGTCTGGACCGCAGAATCGTAAACCAAACTTTGAACGAAGCGCGCTCCTGCCGGAAAAATAAAATTACAATTACCACCTTTATGGTTGCCAGAGATAACTGGCTCATTGATTTCGTGAAAAAGTTAACCGAAGTCAACAAAGGACGGGCTTACTATTCATCCCTAAATAAATTAGGTGAATACATTTTTGTGGATTATATTCGCAACCGCAAGCAGCGGTTGAGGTAGATAGAAAATTTTAAACGAGATTATCCCAAAAGTTCAAAAAACTAGCCCGAAGGCGTCCCGCCAAGGTCGCGTCACCTCAAAAGTTTCCGAGAACGCTCGGCCAGGCCTGTCCTGAGCTTCGTCGTAAGGAGGCCTTCGTAGTAGTCTTTCTGGACAGTTTCGTTTCGCATAGCATAGCATTAGAGGAACTTTATGACTAAACCAAAAACAATCGGTCAGCTGCGCAAATCAGGCTACAAAGTTATTTCCATTAAACAGGAAATACGCAAAAATTTAATTGAGAAAATTAAGAATAATGAAACCCTGTTTTCCGGAATCATCGGGTACGATGACACGGTTATTCCCGGCCTTTGCAATGCCATTCTTTCCTATCATGACTTAGTTTTACTGGGTTTGCGCGGTCAAGCTAAAACCCGCATCCTGCGTTCATTGCCAAGTTTGCTGGATGAGTTCATTCCAATCGTAAAGGGATGTGAAATTAACGACAATCCCTATCAACCGGTTTGTAATGCCTGTAATGAAAAAGTGAAGGAACAGGGTGATGAGGTGGAAGTTGAATGGCTGCACCGCGATGATCGCTACGGTGAAAAACTGGCCACACCGGATGTCACTATCGCAGATCTGATTGGCGATATCGATCCGATTAAAGCGGCCTCCCAGAAGCTGCATTATGCCCACGAGGGGGTGATTCATTTCGGCATTATTCCAAGGACAAATCGAGGCATTTTCGCGATAAACGAGCTTCCCGATTTGCAGCCGCGCATTCAAGTCGGCCTGCTCAACATTATGCAGGAAAAGGACATCCAGATTCGCGGCTTCCCAATTCGCATACCCCTCGACATTATGATTGTTTATTCAGCTAACCCGGAAGATTATACCAATCGCGGCAGCATTATCACCCCGCTGAAGGATCGAATTGGCTCACAAATCCTGACCCATTATCCGAGAAATTTAGGCGATGGGATTAAAATAACTGCGCAGGAGGCCTGGGAGAACCGGGACAGCGGGCACGAAGTTCAAGTGCCGTATTTATTCCGTGAAATTATCGAACAAGTGGCGGTGGAAGCCAGGCAGAGCGAATTTGTCGATCACAAATCCGGAGTCAGTGTGCGGATGACAGTCACCAGTTTGGAAAATCTAATCAGCAATGCTGAAAGACGTGCAATCAAAAATAACGAGAATCTTATTACGCCGAGAATTTGTGATTTATACGCGACTTTACCTTCGATTACCGGCAAGATAGAACTGGTCTATGAAGGTGAACAGGAGGGGGAAATCAATGTATCCAAAGCGCTGATTGGAAAAGCGGTAAGAACCATCTTTATGAAGTATTTTTCCGATCCTCTGGCAGCCACCAAAAAAGGCGAACAAACTTACACCGAAGTGGTTGGGTGGTTTAAAAACGATCGCGCCGTTGAAATTTCCGACGATATGACTACCGAAAAATATTTAACAGAAATAAAAAAAGTTAAGGGGCTGAAGGAGTTAACCTGTCGTTTCATGAAGCTGGAAAAGGATGTTGATGGTGGAGAATTGGGTTCCGCGATGGAATTTGTACTGGATGGTCTGCATCAAAATTCCATGCTAAGTAAAGACATCGTAGATTCAAAAACCTCTTACAAGGACATGCTTGATACAATGTTTAGTTCCTTCAGCAAGGAAGAAGATGAAGATTTCCTGGAAGCTTAGGCCACTCCATATTTTCAAGCCAAATCTGCACACCAGGTGAAGAGAAACGTTCATGGGAAACGCTGCTGTGCCTCTTCAAAAATACGTCGATCTTGAAGAGCAAATCCGTAAACTAAATGCAATTGGCATCGCCCTTTCCAGCGAGCGGAATCTTGGTAAACTGCTGGAGCTGATTGTTACCGAGGCCCGGGCCTTCACAAATGCTGACGGTTGCAGTCTCTATATTAAAGACGGCGAGAAACTTGATTTTGCAGTTACGCAAACCGAATCTTTGCAGCAGCGCGATGGCAAGATTGAACCTTTTAAATCATTCTCGCTGCCAATTACCAAGGAGAGTATCGCCGGTTATGTGGCCGTTACCGCTGAAGTGTTGAACATTCAAGATGTATATACTATCCCGGCGAATATAGAATACCGGATCAATAAACAATTTGATAAAAACAATAACTACCGCTCAAAATCGATCCTTGCTGTTCCTATGCGGGATAATGACGGCGAGATTATCGGTGTGTTGCAATTGATCAATTCTTTAGATTGTTCCGGGCATATCATTCCGTTTAATCCGGCATTTGAGAGCATTATTTTATCACTCGCGTCGCAAGCAGGAGTGGCAATTCGGAACGTCAAGCTTATTGAAGATATAAAGAACCTCTTCCGCTCTCTGGTACGGTATTCGATAAAAGCCATCGATGCACGCAGTCCCCACACGGCGGGGCATTCAGGTAGGGTTGCTAAATACTGCGTGCGAATCGCGCAGGCTATAAACGACGAGACCGCGGGCAGATTGGGCAGAATAAATTTTTCGGCGCAGGAAATCGAAGAATTGCGTATGGCAGGGTGGCTGCATGATATCGGTAAAATCGGCGTTCGCGAAAGCGTTCTCGAGAAAACCAACAAGTTGACGGCTAACCAGATTGAGATTATTTCGGAACGGTTTGAAGGAATCAAGAATCAAGTAAACGCGCGATTTAGTGAAAAGAAGTTTGAGGCGCTGCTTGAAAAAGAGCCGGTGCCTGATGCTGTGGATGTTGAACGACGGCAGGCGATTACTGAAATTGATGAAGCGCTGAATTTCATAAAGAGAATTAACATTCCAGGATATTTAAAAGAAGAAGAACGGGTTCATCTGAAGAAAATAGCGGCAAGGACCTACCTGAACAGTAAAGGGGGAAAATGTATTTACTTAAAACCGAATGAGTACGAAAGTCTTTCGATTATTCGTGGAAATTTGACACCAAGTGAATATGAAGAGATGCAGTCGCATGTTCTGCAGACAATCGGTATTCTTGATAAAATTCCATTTACTAAAGAGTTGCAAAACGTCCCACAATACGCAGCCGGTCACCATGAATATTTAGATGGCACCGGTTACCCGAGGGGATTAAAAGGCGATGAAATTAGCATTCAATCGAGAATTATGTGTATAGCTGATATTTATGATGCACTGAGCTCCACGGACCGGCCGTACAAAAAGGCGCTGCCCATCGATGAGACGGTTAATATTCTGAGAAACGAAATAACG
>SMXC01000296.1 GCA_004356825.1 Caldithrix sp. | reverse complement strand
TGACACAGCGCTCGAGAAGCTGCATAAGATCACTGCAAAAATCGCGCAACGAAAAGGGGAACAGCCTTTTGTAAATGATGCCCTTGAACTGATGTTTTTAATTGAGGAAAATCAGGCCGAGTCCAAAGAAGCGTTAGCGGTCTATGGCCAGGCCCAAAAGCAGAGAGTGCAAAGAAAGATCGCCGATGCGGTTAAATCGCTGCAGGAAATCGTGAGCAATTATCCCACCGCCAGCATTCTTGACGAGTCGCTCTTCGACCTCGGGGAGCTGGAGAGTGAGCGCGGAAACTACGCGGCGGCTATCGGCTATTTTCAAGGTCTTTTGGACGACCACCCTGAAAGCCTGCACAATGAACTTGCCCAAAAGCGAATTGCTGAAGTCTATGAAACTGAGTTGGGAGACAGTCAAAAAGCATATCAAGCTTATGAGCAGCTTCTCATCAAGTATCCCAGCAGCATCTATCTCGAAGAAGTCCGGCAGAAACTGCGTGAACTGCAATCCCGGCAGTTAAGTAATTGACGCGTTCTATAGCGTCATTTCGAGTCCTTCGGCTTTGCTCAGGAACAGGCGCCGCGGGAAATTTGTTAATTACAAGTCATTCTGCCGATCAAAAAGGGATATTTTTACAGGAGTAAAGATTCCTTGAAAAAGTTAGCATTAATAATATTTTCACTTTTCATCGTTCACGGTTCAGCCGTATTCGCTCAAAAAGTCCTTATTCCAATGGACTTGAAACAAACCGATCACCTTAAGGCTTATGGCGTCGCGTTCTGGGCATTGGAACGTTCCATAAACGTTGAGTGGCTGCTCAATTATCGTGGCGGTTCTTTTTTGATTGAATTCTTTCCGGCCGTCGAGCGCGAGTTGCGGCTGCGGGGCGTGACCTTTTCGAATATTTCCGGAGTACAAGTCTCGCAAATTTATGCCGAGATTGAAGAGGGTAACACAGACGTAATCTTGCTTGAAAAAGCCCCGAAAGTCGCGATCTACACACCGCCGAACAAACAGGTCTGGGACGATGCCGTGACCCTGGCGTTGACGTACGCGGAAATTCCCTACGAAACCTTTTGGGACGAAGAGGTGCTCAAAGGGGATTTAAAAAAATATGATTGGCTTCATTTGCACCACGAGGATTTTAGCGGCCAGTATGGTAAGTTTTATGCCAACTTTCGCAATGCGCCCTGGTACATTGAAGAAGTTTTGAATAGCGAAACGATGGCCAAAGCCGCGGGCTTTTCTAAAGTCTCGGAAGAAAAGAAAGCCGTTGCCCGCGCTTTTAAAAATTATGTTCTTAGCGGCGGATTTCTTTTTGCCATGTGCTCGGCCACCGATACCATAGAGCTTGCTTTGGCTGCAGAAAACACCGATATCGCCGCCATGGTCTTTGACGGCGACCCGCAGGACCCCGACTGTCAGGCAAAGTTGGATTACTCCAAAACATTCGCATTTGAAAACTTCACCATCGAACTGAACCCGTTGGTCTATGAACACTCGGATATCGACTTTCCGCCGAGCAACATGCCGCGCATCCGAAATGCGGAGGCTGATTACTTTACTCTATTTGAATTCTCTGCGAAGTATGACCCGGTGCCGACCATGTTAACTCAGAACCACGTTTCGGTGGTTAAAGGATTTATGGGCCAGTTAACCGGGTTTAAAAGGAGTTTGATTAAAAAGTCGATTACGGTTTTGGGTGAGGTTGAAACAGGCGAAGCGGTTAAATATATTCACGGCAATTTAGGCCGCGGCACATTTACCTTTTACGGCGGCCATGACCCGGAAGATTACCAGCATTTTGTTTATGACCCGCCGACTCAGCTCTCATTACACAAAAACTCACCGGGCTATCGTTTAATCCTGAACAATATTTTGTTCCCCGCCGCGAAGAAAAAGAAGAGGAAGACTTAGATCTGTTTGGTCTTTCCATCATTCTCCCCCCCTGCCTTTCAAAACCACCAAAGTAATGTCATTCTTCCTGTGTCTGCCGTTCGCCATTCTTCTCCAGCTGCAAGTAGATGCGGCACGATCTGAGCCGGGGGTTTCTCCGCTACCTCTTTGAAAATTTCCTGAACTCGAGTATAGTCTAACATCTCATCAGTTTTAGGTAAGTTGAGCAGTCGTAAAACCTGGAAGATTTCCTTGTCCGACCGATCTTCCCAAAAGGTGTGTTAAAAACCGACTCTAAAAACCGCATCGACGCGGGTTCCTGCATAGACAATGTTGGGGTTAGTCGGATCGAATGCCATGGCAAGGACGGCAGTGCTTATAAGCCCATCGTTTATGAGTTGCCAGCTCACACCGCCATCCGGGCTTTTGAGAATGCCTTCCAAATTTGAACTGTATATCTCGTTGCTATTCATTGGATGAATCAAAATGACGAAAGGCTCGAACTCAAATGATGTCTGCACCTTCTGCCAGTTTTCTCCGCCGTCGGTTGTTTTAAAAATTCCGGGCGGTACTGAAGACGTTCTCAAGCTTCCCGCGAAAAGAACATTCGGGTTTTGCGGATCAACTGCAAGCGCCCGAATGAGACTGTTGGTGATGCCGGTGCTTTTTTTGTCCCAGGTCGCCCCGCCATCCGTGGATTTGTAAACGCCGCCGTCCGGCTCCGGAAAATTAACGCCGACATAAATTGTTGAAGGATTGACCGGGTCGATAGCCATTGGAAATGTTCTTTGAATACTAAAAGTGGTTTGTGTCCAGGTGTCGCCGTTATCGGTGCTTTTTAAGACACCCTCCGCAAAGGCAGTGGCGTAAAGAATATTTGTACTTACCGGATCCCGCACAATTTCCTGAAAACGCCCACCCCGGCGCACGTTTCGCCAATTCGTCCCCGCATCATCTGTTTTGTAAATGCCGCCGGAAAATGTTGCCACAACTAAACTTCTGTTGTCATCCGGATCGATTTCAATATCAAGAACCTGGGGGTTGTCAAGACCCAAATTGATACTTTCCACCGCACTGTTCCAGGTCAGGCCGCCATCCGTGCTTTGGAAGAGTCCTCTGCCAAATGTGCCGGCATAAATCAGAAAAGGATCCTGCGGGTCGATTGCGATGGCTCTGACATCCCGACTTGCCAGACCGACGCTGGAAAACTGCCAGGAATTACCCCCATTGTCGCTTACAAAAATGCCACCTAAAAAGCTGCCGCGGCCGCCTACGTTGCTGGTTCCAACCGCACCGGCATAAACTCTGTCCGGCTGGCTCGGGTCGATTGCCAGTTTTACGATGACGGAGTTAGTAAGGGAATTATTTGACGCCTGCCAGTTCTGGCCACCGTTGGTGGTTTTAAAAATTCCGGCGGCGCCGCTTGCATATAAAGTTGCCGGGTTGAGCGGATCAATGACCAGCGCCCTAACGTCCAGACGCCCCAGTCCCGTGTTTACTTGTTGCCAATTCACCCCGCCGTTGCTGCTCACAAAAACACCGCCCGTTTGCGTTGCAGCGTAAAGGGTGTTCGGTTGCAGGGGGTCGACCACGATTTCGAAAATATTATTTCCAACGATTCCCATGTTCATAGCAGTCCAGGTCGCACCGGAATCCGTGCTTTTGTAAATTGTACCGGTTCCCTGGAAAGTGCCCGCATAAATCACATTACTTGAATCAGGGTGAAAAGCCATGGAGAGCACTGAGCCGTCAGGCATCCCGGTATTCGAATTTTGCCAGCTCTGACCGCCGTTGGTAGTTTTATATACCCCGCCCTGACCGAGGCTCCTGAATGACCCGGCAAAAACCACATCCGGGTTTGCAGGATCTATCAGCAGTGACCAGACAAACGGGTCAAATTGTAGTCCGTTGTTGATAGTTGTCCAGGTGACGCCGCCATCCTCAGTCTTGATGACGCCTGTAAAATCCTGACCGGCATAGGCAATCATGGGATTGGTTGGATGAATGGCTAATGTGTGAACAATAATCGATACGTTGGCAGTGCGCCGCCAGCTTTGTCCGCTGTCCTCCGACTTATAAATTTCTCCCATATTCGTCGCGGTCATGACAACATTGGGCCGCGATGGACAAACGGCTAACGCCGTAACATCAATTCCGTAAGGGCCGATTGAACGCCACATCCCGTCGCGCGGAACGTCGGGACCGGTCGGCGTCATTTCCATGGGGTCCATCGCGGTCGGCTGCATGTTTTTACAACCGAAATTTAAGACGAGGAAAAGATAAAAAAACAAAGATTTGGCTTTTTGGGGAAACATAGACTTTAGCGGAATTTACCAAAATACAATTTTCTGGAGGCGCTTATTCCTCGAAATTTCAATGATGAAGCGCCTAATCGCAACATGTCGAATTCCCAGGTATTAATCAAGAAAAAAAATTCCCCTGCTTGACTTTCTCTCCCTTTTTGATTTATTTAAAATCAAAACAAAGGAAACCCCATGCTTAAAGAATTCTCCATCCGCACCAGCCAGCAAGTCGAGTTTATGAAACTCACCGGTCAGATTCAGAAGCTCCTGGACGAAAGCGGCATTCAGGAGGGAATTTGCTACATCTACATTCCGCACACCACCGCGGGAATTACCATAAACGAAGGCGCCGATCCGGACGTCGTGCGTGATATGACCATGGAGCTCAACAAAATTGTGCCGATCGAAGACGGCTACCGGCACGCGGAAGGAAATTCGGCGGCACATATTAAAGCCAGCATGATGGGCTCGTCGGTAAGTGTGATCATTGAAGATGGCAAACTGGTTTTAGGAACCTGGCAGGCGATTTTCTTTTGCGAATTCGACGGCCCGAGAACGCGGCGGGTCCTGGTCCGTTTTAACTAATTTGATTCAGTAATTTCACTTAAGACAAAAAACTCAATGTTTGTCATTCCCGCGCAGGGCGGGAATGCAGAACAGAGCAAACCCTAGCTGAAAAACATAGATTCCCGCCTGCGCGGGAATGACAATTTATGGGTTTGTGTTACTCAGTGTCCTTCGGTATTGAATTCTAGTTTTTTTATGCAGCTCAAAGAAATCGGCGAGTTCGGCCTCATTGACCGGATTAAAAATATTGTTGATACTTCCTCGACAGAGCTCCTTGTCGGGATTGGCGACGACGCGGCTGCTTTCAGAAGTTCAAAGGATCATCTTACTCTCGTTACAACGGATGTTTTAATCGAAGGCGTTCATTTTGATTTTGATTATTTTACTTTTCAGCAATTGGGGTGGCGGGCTCTTGCTGTGAATCTCAGCGACATTGCGGCCATGGGCGGCCGGGCGAAATATGCCGTGTTTTCTCTCGGCCTTCCTGAAAAAATTCAGGTTGAATCGATTGAAGAATTTTACCGGGGAGTAAAAGAATTAGGCGATAAATTTCAAACTGCAGTTATCGGCGGGGACACAACTCAGTCCCCGGATCGGTTGTTTATTTCAGTTACAGTTGTCGGTGAGGTTGAGAAAGAAAAACTGACCCTGCGTTCCGGCGCCCAGGTCGGCGATGCGGTTTTTGTGACCGGAACTCTCGGCGGCGCCCAGGCGGGACTACAAATACTAAAGTCTGCGATGAATAAATTCCCCCCTCGAGGGGGGATCAAGGGGGGTGTTTCCTCGACGGCGGATTTAAAGCGAGGTGTTTTGATCGACAAACATCTCACCCCCCAACCCCGAATCAACGAGGCTCGATTTCTGGTTGAGAATTTTCCCATTCACGCCATGATCGATATCAGCGACGGCCTGGCTTCGGAAATCAACCATATTTGCCAACAGAGCGGCGTCGGCGTACTTTTAAGAGCCGGTGACATCCCCATCGATTCCGCAACCCGGGAAGCCGCAGCTTTCTTCAAAGAGCGACCGCTCAATTATGCTTTAAGAGGCGGCGAGGATTTTGAGCTGCTTTTTACCGCTTCCGAAGAGGTTGCTAACGAGTTACAAAAAAAATTTCGGGAGAAGTTTGGGTTTGAATGTGTAAGGATTGGCACGATTAAAGCACCACAGGATGGCGTTACTCTGAAAACTTTAGACGGAAAATTTATTCCGATTCTTGCTAAAGGGTATGATCATTTTGGAACAGAATAAAAATATCAGCCCTTCGACTGGCTCAGTAAGAAAAGCTTACCTTCTTTAAGCAGGTAAGCTTTTGATTCGTTGAAAATGGCACGGACCCTTCTCAGTGCAGGCTATTTTTGCAAAAAGGTTCGCGTCTACGTGAACTCCGCATGACAATGAGGCGGCAAATTGTTGCAAAGCAGGCCTGGACTTTCTTATTTTAAGAGGAGGAAATAATGGCTGATGAATCTTTAGACGACAAACTGAAAGAAGCGGAAATAGCAAAGCTTAAACAAGAGACTGCCCTGATCCGCAAGCAGGTCAACGCGAAATGGTACACAGGCAAGTCGTTAGCTAAATTTTCAGCGTTTGTCTTAACAGCCGTTGCTCTCTACTCTGTCCTTGATACGGTTCTTTTCAAAGACATCAGAGAACACGATAGCAGACTTATTAAACTACAAGCAGAAGTGGCGAGGGGAGCACTGGACAGCCTGAACCGTGCGAAGGAAAGAATAACAACCACG
>SMXC01000018.1 GCA_004356825.1 Caldithrix sp. | reverse complement strand
TTGTCACTGCGATCATTGTTGGGCTGGCGACCCTGTTTCCGAAAGTCATGGCAGTATCCATGGAGCGTATCAAATCGACACTTTTCTAATGCAGATTTTTTTCGCTGTCATTGGCGCCAGTGCAAATATAATAATAGTTATCAAGGTCTGTCCTATTTTGTTCGTCTTTGCAGCGATCATTCTTGCGGTTCATTTGGCTTTCCTTCTGACCGCGGGTAAAATTTTTAAGCTCGACCTGGCCGAGATCGTGATTGCCTCAAATGCTAACATGGGCGGACCGACTACTGCAGCCGCGATGGCGGTGGCCAGAAAGTGGCAGCCCCTGGTCATTCCGGCGATCCTGTGCGGGACATTGGGCTATGCGGTTGCGACATTTATTGGCGTGGCGATTGGCCTTTGGCTACAGTAACTCGCAGCAAGGGAAAGTTGAACGTCTGGTAAAGAAATTATTTCGATTCTTGTAATCCGGGTGGTGGATGTGGAGCGGGAGGAATGATGTATCAGCGACGATAAATCCGGTTGAAAAGTTATGATTATTCCCAGGCCGAAGCCTGTTTTGTCACGATTTGCGCCAAAGATAGAGAATGTATATTCGGTAAAATTGTTGATGAGGAGGTGCGTCTTACCATGGGCGGTAGAATTGCTGATAAATGCTGGCGAAACATTCCATCGCATTATCCCCATGTTATTTTAGATGAATTCGTCGTTATGCCTAATCATGTTTATGGAGTCATTTTCACTGGCGACGAGGACGTAGGGGTTCAAAATCTTGAACCCTTACAAATGGATGGACCGCGTGAAGGCAAATTCCAACAAATCGTTCCGAAATCAATTGGTGCAACCGTTCGCGGATTCAAAATCGGTGTAACGAAATGGTACCGGCAAAACACCGATATTCACACCGTCTGGCAAAGAAATTATTTCGACCGAATCATTCGTAATGAAGACGAATTAAACAGAATTCGAGAAATACATTATTTTCAATCCCGCAAAATGGGCGGAAGATTCACCCCGTGAGATGTTTTTAGATTTATTCAAAAAAATATGACCCTAACTCCTATCTCACGGGGTAAAGAAAACCCACAAATGTTAAGGACTGTACAATGATTGGCAAAACTAGTTCTCATTACAAAGACTTCTGCAAACCCTTTTCTTTTCAATTATTGCCAACCTAAAACAGCGCAGAAGTAAACGACCGGTGATATTTTTGCATAAGTTCGTGCTCCTGCCCTAACCAGCTAAAAAGGGCAATGCAGGCTTTTCTCGGGCCTTCATCGTCGATTGTTTTGTCGATTGTAACTGCTGCAATCCAATTTTTGAGTGCAGCGTCATAGTCATGTCCCTGCAGCGCTTGAATCCCTTTTAAATAAAGACCCCAGGCTTCAGGCGAGGCGTCGGATTCTTGAGCTCGTTTGGAAATGCTTTCAAATGAGTTTAGTAATCGGCTCAAAGTTTGAATCGCCTCGGCGTTTTTATAAAGCAGACTTTCTTCGGGCACCTCTTTGACCAATTTCAAAGCTCTTTCAGGATCGGGTTCAAAAATGAGTTCGGCAAGGAGGATTCGAGCTTCGAAATTGTTCGGGTCGGCGTTAATGACCTGTTCAAAAAGATTTTGGGCCTTGCTTTTATCGCCATCAAACAGAGCCTGCTTTGCTTCTTCTAACAGGTTTTTTGATTCAGTCGGAATGTTTTCTTCCAGCCAACTGCGGACTTGAGCCTCCGGTAAAGCGCCGACGAAGTCAGCAATCACTTTGCCGTCGGAAAACATTTTAACTGCCGGAATCCCGCTGATCCCATGTTCTGCCGATAGTTCCTGATATTCGTCTGTATTCACTTTTACCAACTTCCAGGTACCGCTGGCCTCGCCAGCCAGGTTCTCTAAGACCGGTGTCAGCATTTTACACGGCCCGCACCATTCCGCCCAAAAGTCAACCACGATCGCTGTGGTTTTGCTCGCTTCGATAACATCTTTTTGAAAGTCGAGGGTGACGTTTTCCATTCAGCTAATCCTTAAATTTAAAAATCATTTTGAATTCGAAATATGAAAACGCTCAATGAATCCATTTAGTTCCGAATGAGGCTGCGGTAAAGGGGTTAAAATTTGTTAAAAGAATTTTGCTTTCTTTTTATAAAATTTTTTCATACTCTTTTCGAAAGAGACTTATTCATCTTCTTCCCGAATCCACCCGGTCAGCCCAAAATCATTGAGGTTTCAAGATGCGGGAGACTATTTTAACCGCCCTGATAATTTTCTTCTCACTTTCCAGTCTGACTTCCAGCTTAAGTATCGCCCAATCGAAATTCGGCAGTTACTACGAGAGAGGCAAAGATAAACTTGCGTCCGGGGATTGGCAGACAGCGCTTGAAATATGGTTCGAGGGCAAACAACATTTGGAGGAGCGAGGCGAGTCGGATCCGAGAATCGCGCTGTCATTCATCGAACTTGCGACTGACAGACAGGCCGAACAATACTATGAAAAAGCAAGTAATTTGTACTACTGGGGGATTTCACAGAATAGTTTAGAAAATTTTAAAAAAGACTTCGAAAAAGAGGTCGAAAGAATCTCCCCGATTCTCAAAAAGACAGAATACGAGGATTGGAAAAGTGATCTAAAAAAAGGATGGCCAGGGCTGCCGGCGAAAATCAAAACATTTTGGCTTGAAAAGGATCCTGATCCGACAACTTCCTTAAACGAAAGGCTCATAGAACACTGGGAGCGAATTGCTTACGCGCGCAAAAACTTTAAAAAGAACAGAAATACAGTCTATGATACCGACGACCGGGGGTTAATTTATGTTAAATATGGAGAGCCGGAGAACAAACGCGAAGTCATCCTAGGTGATAACTCCGCAGAAATTTATAATGTTGCCTGGCAGTATAATATCTCTCCCCGAGAAAAGGGAGAATTTAGAGTAGCGATTGAGAACTATCTAAATTATCCGGATTGTGAAGTGTGGA
Source organism: Caldithrix sp. (assembly GCA_004356825.1). Lineage (GTDB taxonomy): Bacteria > Zhuqueibacterota > Zhuqueibacteria > Oceanimicrobiales > Oceanimicrobiaceae > Oceanimicrobium. Next base: position 4,721 of record SMXC01000018.1, on the reverse strand, counting down.
CTTATCGTTTATTGAATTTACAGGAACCGATTATTTATCTGTTTGGGAGAGATGAAGGGAATGGTCCTTTCGGTTTGAGAACCAGCATTGAAGAATTCATTCCGGAACGTGCCTTTAGGGGAACGAACCGATGGGGAGTGGTTCCTGGCGCAGTCCTGCAATTGCTTTATTATAGCGAGCTCAGTTTTTTCGATATGTCTTTTTCGAGCCGGGTCAATGAACTTGATCAGAATCTGGCTCTCGCTACAAGACCATTCAAATCGAACGCATTTTCCAATCGCAGTATCGCTAAGGGCCTGCATATTAAATTCAGGGTGGTAGATGCAGATAGTCCTGCAAAAAGAAACGCGCCAAAGGAGCAGTTCGACCCCGGGAAATATATTACATCCTTCCCGTTGGTTTCGAATCGAACACGTTTTTTGGATAAAAGAAACAAGCCAATTCTGGTATTTATGGCTTTCGCATTTCCTCCTCAAGCCGTTAAAACCGACCCGTTGAAAATAATGCAAAGTGATGCCCTGCCGGATTATAAATTAAGTTTCAGTCTGCAATTGCGGGACGCTGATATGAAAATAACAGATCAAGTTTTCGCTCAGCCGATTGCTGACTTCGATAACACCGGTTTCTTCAAGATACCGCATGACGACACCCAGGTACATTACACACTTGTTGCGGTGGCATCCGGTTCTGAGGACGACAGCCTGACGCAAAATCTCCCAAAAGTTGGGAAAGTATTCTTCGAAAAAGTTGACCTGTTAAATTCCGATCCGGAAAAGCTCGAAGTCAGCGATCTCGTGATTGGAGTCGATCCGTCCAATTTGCCCAATGCCGAGATGCTGCCCTTCCCGGTTGTTCAAACCGACAAAATCTGGCAGGGAGATGTGCTGCAAGTCTTTTTGGAAGTTTATCATTTAAAAATTGATGAAAAAGGTTTTGGACACTTTAACCTGGACAGCAGGATTATCAGACTGAAGAAAAAAGGGAAGAAATTTGAACGTCGGGAACTGGTGGCCACTTCATTTGAATTCAACTCAACCGGCAGCACCGTGAAGGAAGATTTCAGAATTTCTATGGCTAATTATAATCCGGGCAATTATGAATTGGAAGTCGAAATTTCGGATAAGATTTCTGGGGAAAAGAAGAAAAGAGTAGCAGCATTTGAGATTAAAGAAAAAATCACAAGTTCGATGAAGTAGAGAAATAAATGTTGATACAGAAACCGGTAAGATTTTAATTCGGTAACTCACCGCGTCAAAGCCGGGGCATGCAGCACAAAGCCGCTCTTTTCCATCCGGTAGTGCTTCCGTAAATTAATCAAATTGGCCGGCATAACCGCAGTAAAACCAAACCGGCGGCGGATTTCATCCATCGCTGATTCCAGATCTTCACTGCGAGTGCGTTCATGAAACAACTCACCCTGCCAGTTTTTGCATTTAATTTTTGAAACCGCCAGCCCCACGCGGTGCACCCGCAGCCGTCGAAAAGGAGTCTCCTGCAAAAGGGTCTCGACCATCCCGTGAATAATTCCGGTGCTGTCAGTTAATTGCGACAGACTGCGTGCTTTTTTAAAACGCCGGTTGCCGGAATAATCGATTTTAATTGAAACGGTCTGTCCCACCAGTTCCTCTTCACGCATTTTTTTACCGATGCGTTCGGTGAGATAGCGCAGCACTTCATGCACCAGATTGAAGTCGCTCACATCTTCCTCAAAACCGGTTTCCCGGCTAATCTGCTTTGGAATCTTGCGCTGATTTACTTCGCGGGAGTCGATGCCGTTGGCAAACTCCCAGAACTTTTCGCCGTTGGCGCCAAACAGTTGAATGAGCAGCAGCTTCGGAATCGCTGCCAGCTGGCCGATTTGAAAAATGCCTAACTGATGTAGCCGCTCTCTCGCCACCCGTCCGATGCCCGGCAGCTCTTCAACCGGCAAAGGGTGCAAAAAGTCGAGTTCTTTGCCGGGGGCCACGCTGGAAACACCGCTCGGTTTGTTTTGGCCCGAAGCGATCCGGGCAATGAACTTCGAAGTGCCAATCCCGCATGAAACTGTAATTTTAACGGCCCGGTAAACCCGCGCTTGAATTTCACGCGCGATCTCTTCGCAACAACGCTTATGAAGTTTTAAGGTACCGGTTAAATCCAAATAAGCGTCATCCAGCGAAGTCATTTCGATGGCAGGTGTAAACTGGTAGTAGATATCCTGCATGGTTCGGGAGACGGCCTGGTAGTGTTCAAAATTACCTTTGAGAAATGTGGCGTGCGGCACCAGGCGCTTCGCCTGCCCCAAAGGCATACCGATATGCACTCCGAGCTTACGGGCTTCGTAGCTGGCGGTGTGCACCACTCCACGCTGGTCCGCCGTGCCGCCGACGATGACCGGTTTGTTGCGCAGCGACGGCGTAAACCCTTGTTCCACCGATGCGAAGAAGGCGTCGGCGTCGATATGGAGAATGAGTTTCGAGTTGCGAGTTCCGGATTGCGAGTTTCGAGTTTCGGGTTTCGGGTTTCGGGTTTCGGGTTGTAGAAGACTCATTTAAATTTCTTTCCTTTAATATCTGACTTACCAAGATAGTTCATGAGTCCACCAATGTGATTGCCCATCTCAATTGAGATCGCAGACAGGGATTCAAATATATTCTTGTCAATATAATCTTGATCAAGAGCGACATAAAGTTGCGCTCTTACTTCGCCACTCGAGCCTTTTGCAACGGCGAGAAATTGGAGAAATTCCCGGTTCCCATCGCTCTCGAATCCTTCAGCTATATTACTCAGAATCGAAACACTTGCTCTTCGAATTTGATCACGCAAACCAAAATCTTTTGCAAAGGCGCCTTGATTCGAAACCGTGTAAGCTCGCGAGCTTTCTGCCAGCTCTCGATCTCCTCAAAACTTTTAAAAGTAGCCATATTCCCCTCCCTTAAAAAAAACTGAACTTTTAAATCCCGAAACCCGAAACCCGAAACTAGTGTACTAATATACACCACAATATAGCACTTTGAAAAAGTTTTGCAAGAAATATTTTTAAGGAAGGAATGAATGGGAAAAATAGATGATAGAAGAACGAAAAGCGTAGAGCGAGAAGCGAATTTTATTTGAACGCTCCTCGCCCACTCGCTTTTCGGGGGCCTTTTATTTCATCGATGTTTCCATTTTGCCCGGAACGTTTTTCACATATTTCTCCAGCCAATTGGACATTTCCCAGAGCATATGCATAATAGACTCGCGCGCGCGGTAGCCGTGGCTTTCATGCGGCAGCATAACCAGCCGGGCCTTACCGCCATGCCCTTTGACAGCGTTAAAAAAGCGCTCGCTCTGCATGGGGAATGTCCCTGAATTGTTATCCACCTTGCCGTGAATCAGCAGGATCGGTTCATTCACTTTATCGGCGTGCATGAAGGGAGACATTTTGAAATAGACCTCAGGAGCTTCCCAGAAGGTCCTCTGCTCAGACTGAAATCCAAATGGCGTAAGACTTCGGTTGTAAGCGCCACTGCGGGCGATTCCGGCTGCAAATAGATCGGAATGCGCCAACAAATTCGCAGTCATAAAAGCGCCATACGAATGCCCGCCGATGGCAATTCGATTTCGATCCGCGACGCCGCGGCGAACCATTTCGTCAATAGCAGCCTTTGCACTCGCAACGAGCTGTGTAACATAAGTGTCATTGGGTTCCTCATCGCCTTCGCCAATGATCGGCATGGTCGCGGCGTCGAGTACGGCATAGCCTAACGCAGTCCAAATCACTCTCGACCACCCGGTAATTTGATCAAAACGATGTGGCGAACTTGTCACTTGAGCCGCTGCCGCGGCGCTTTTAAACTCGCGCGGATAGGCCCACATCAGCATCGGCAGAGGCCCGTCTTCTGCTTTATAAGCCGATGGCAAATAAAGTGTGGCGGTCAGTTTAACGCCGTCTTCACGGTCATAGCGAATTTGCTCCTTTTGCACATTTGCGAATTGAGGCGTGGGGTGAGGAAAATCCGTGATTTGCTCGAGCTTGTTCTTTTGTAAATTGCGAACAAAATAATTCGGAGGCTCCGTTTTTGATTCCCTCCGGGTCAACACTTTTTGCTTTTTAGCGTCAATAAAGTTAATGACGCGCTCATAAAATGGTGCTTCAGACCGCCACAGTCGTTTGGTTTTTTTAGTCGCAAAATTGAATTCATCCAAAAACGGCCGGTCTCCTTCAGGGGAAGCGCCATCGCCGATCAGATATAAAACCTTGCCGTTGGTTACTAAAACTGAGTGCCCACGGCTATTTGTTTGCGAGAGCGGTTCACCCGGATCATTATACCTGTCCTGGTAGGAATAATCGAATAATAAATCCGGCTTCTCAGTCGAGGCGTCAGGCTTGATTCTCCAGGTCCTTGTCCTGCGATTTTGCCACCACCACTCATAAGATAACGCCAGATCACCCGTGCCCCAATCGATGCCGGCGTATCGTAACTGAAGGGACACAAGTTTTTGCGGCGCTGCTAAAAAAGGAGCCTTTAAGGTATAGACAATATCACGAACTTCCGCTTCTTGCTTAGGATTTCCGCCATCCTGGGCTTCAACCCAATAGAGGGTTGCATGCGTATCCGAACGCCAGTCAAACGAACGAGGCCCAGTCGGCACAGCGTTACGGCCAATCGGCACTTCCTCAGCCAACGGCAGATCGGCTATCTGTTTTACTACGTTGCCTTTCATATCCCAGATTTCAACCTGATATGGGAAACGACGTA
>SMXC01000295.1 GCA_004356825.1 Caldithrix sp. | reverse complement strand
GAATAAGCCACACCACTGCCACTAATTAGCGCAAAAGTAAGTGCCATCATGCCGGCGTGGATTCGTGCGATCGCTCGGCTTACCTTTTCACTATTGAAAGCATTTGCCATGGTTTTACCGTATTTTGTCGAGAAAATTGCGCTCTTCCTTTGCCAGAGCCTGTAGTTTCAGCACTTTGGCATAAGCGCGGGTCTCGCAATTTCGTTAGCTTGCAATCATGCTCCCTAACAAAAATCCGCCGATCCTACTCTCAGCCAAACCAAGAGAGGCACCTAATCAGTAACTTTAAAACCCCAGAAATAATAACTAATAAGTGAAAGGTTGGGGCCAATCACCTCTCCCTCTTTCGACAACAAAAGAGCAGTCGCTAAAAACAGCCCAAAACCGCTCACAAGTCCCAAAGTTATACCGAGTGCGACACTATCCAATTCAGCAAATGCTTCTTCAACCTACTTGCTGAGATAGAGACTTCGTCGTGGCAACCGGCTCACTAACTGCAGGAGTCAAACGGTCATTGGGTTTCGTTTCCGGCCCAAGCGATTCCTCGTGATATTCTTTCTCGGTATTCACAGCCCAAACGTCATGAAATTCACCAACGATGTTACGAGCAGCATAAACACCGGTTAGCATCGAGTGGTCCTGATTATTATAGCGATGAAGACCGTTTCGTCCAATGGTTTGAAGATTTGAGAAGCGGTTGAGATAAGATTTTATCGTCATCAAGCATTGTTGATAGACTGCGTCATAAATCGGATAAGCCTTTTTTGCGCGAACCACTACTCCGTCTTGCACCTCTTTAGGGTCAATTAACGCTAGCTGAACACACTCCCGTATGCCCAAATCAATCAAGCGCTCATCCGACCAGTTCCATTCATCATCATGCGCCCACAAAAAGTACTCTAGACCTAATGATGTCTGCCTGGGGTTAGGTACCATATCCATACTCCAGTTTTTATAATTCTGGATTCGTCCCATGCGCACCTCAGGAGAATGGATGTAAATCCAATTGTCGGGGAAAACTTCTTGACGATTTAAGATGAGAACCACAGTAAGATAGTCACGGTATCTCAACAGGCTGGCTGCTTTCAGCACATCGTCCGGAGGTGGGGGTTCGAGGGCATGAATTAGATTACGCAGTGGCATTGTTGAAATGAAATGCTCGGCGCTGAATTCGTCCCACGCATCCGATCCACGTTTCACTTTTACGCATTCGACTCGAGCATTGCGGTGGCAAATTTGGTTGACTGAAGCGCACAGCAATGTTTTCTTCCCTTGCTGCGCCAACAACTCTTCACAACGTTCCCACATCATGCCCGGACCCAATCTGGGATATTTAAATTGGTCAATCAAAGTAGTAATTATCTCGCCATTTCCTGTATTCCCATTACCGAATACAGCATTGCGGAGTGCTTCGCCCAGCGAGAGGTTCTTGATTCTTTGCGCAGCCCAGTCAGCGGAAATCTCTGTACATGGCATTCCCCAGACTTTCTCCGTATAGGTCTTAAAGAATATCTCATATAAACGGTATCCAAAGCGGTTAGAAACCCACTGCTCAAAATTGGTCTCATTGGGTTGAGGAAAGATTTTGGCTTTGGCGTAACTCAGGCAGATAAGGAAGGTCTCGACGGGTCCTAAACCAGAGAGAGCATCAAACGCCTTGATTGGATAATCAAAAAAATGTCCCCGGTAGAGAATCCTTGAGAGCCTGGACCGTGAGAGAAAATCCTGACTGAGTATTTCATTCCACAATTCATTAATGTACGCGACTTTGGAGAAAAAACGGTGGCCACCAATATCGAACCGAAAGCCTTGGTAATTCACCGTACGCGAAAGACCGCCAACCTGCTCGCCAGCTTCGAGAATCGTAGAATGACAGCCAAGCTTCGAAAGCTCATAAGCAGCTGTTAATCCCGCAGGTCCCGCGCCAATAATCAATGTATCATTCAAGTTGTACGCCCCCTGTTTTTTTGAATCGAAAGACTAAGAATCCAAAATTGTTGCGTTTGCCAATTTATAGTACTCTCCCTTTTTTCTCATTAATCCAATTTCCTTTCCCACTTCAGCGACTTTGCCATCCTTTAACACGATAATCTGGTCAGCGCCTCGTATCGTGGAAAGTCTGTGCGCAATAATGATGACAGTCCGGTCCCGGCTTAGATCGGACAAGGCTTTATGAATCAATTCCTCTGTCTCCATATCCAACGAACTGGTCGCTTCATCTAAGATTAGGATTTCGGGATCCCGCAATATGGCTCTGGCGATGGAGATTCTTTGACGCTCACCACCGGACAACCTGACCCCTCTGTCTCCCAAGAAGGTCTCATAACCCTTGGACAAACCCATTATGAAATTGTGTGCACCCGCTTTTTTCGCCGCTTCTGCGATCAGTTCATCCTTCGGCGAATCCAAGGCGCCAAACGCAATATTGTTTTTAGCCGTATCATTAAAGATAAATGTATCCTGGCTGACGAGCCCAATTTTGCACCGATACGAGTCCTTCTTAAATTCTTTCAGCGGTTCATTATCGATATAGATGCTCCCTTTCTGTGGATCATAGAATCTCAAGAGCAAGCTGATGATAGTAGATTTTCCAGCCCCCGACTTTCCGACTATGGCTGTCGTTTTGCCTACTGGTATCATGAAACAGAGATTCTCAACAGCAGGTCGGTCTTCATAGGAAAACGTGACTGATTTGAAATAAATGCCTTTTTTCAAGCCAGCATAGATTCTATGCCCGTCCTCGACAATAGGTTTGTTGTCAAGGCGTATAAGATCATGGACCAGATTCAAAAACGGCCATCGGCTCATAATATTTCCCCGGGCCTGGTTGAGCGTTTTCATGACAGGCATGAGCCGGGTGAGGATGTAGATAAAGGGTAGAAGTTGGGCTAACAGCAATTTGTTTTCGAAGTCATACCAAGCCATTGCAATCAAAAAGAGAAGTCCTATGGCGATTATGCCAAACCCTTCTGTGATTAGATGGACCATATAATTGCCAAAGTAAGCTCGGTGCAAATCTTTACCAGCGACGGCAATCTTTTCTTTAAGCATGGTAGATTGCACACGTTCTTTCATAAAAGACTTGATTACCTCCATCCCTGAGATAGTTTCTTGAACTGAACCAGTCAGTTCCCGACTGCTTTTAGCAAATTCACTACCGAATCTGGGTAAACGCTTGAGGTAGAAAGAGACACCAAATCCGATAAAAACTGTGAGTACCAATGTTACTAAAGTCAGCTTCCACGAGAATATTAGTAGTAAAATCATCAGTACACAAACCGCCGCTGAATTGGCAGCAAACTCACAACAGTACCGGATCAAATCATTGATCGTATGTGTATTGTTAACTACTTTTTCTACCAAATGCCCTGCTTTAGTTTTGTTATAGAAACCAATTCCGACTTTCATGAGCGTGTCCACGGCCTGCGACCTGATATCAATAACCATTTTGCATGACAACCAAAAGCCGATATAACCTGATATGGCCAAGAAAATATTTTTAAGTACCACGGCAAGGACCAGATAACCCACGGCAAACAATATTTGCTTTTCAATAGGGTGCTCGCTGACCAGCTTGCAAATAACTTGAAAAACGCGCGGCAGTTCTTCGTAATTCTGGACCTGCTGCAGGCTGCCTAGAAGAGGCACCAACATACCTATTGAAAAACCATCAAAAACGGAAGCACATAGTGAAATAGTCATAAACAAAAGTATGAATTTCGTGTATGGCTTTAGAATGCCGGTTAAGAATTTTCTTTTTTCTTTAGAAAGCTCTTTCATTGTCCTTCTGGTAAACGTTCATGAGGTATTCGGCTATTGCGTCGTATGCTAATTCACTTTTTATTTTTTTTATTGCGATTGATGAGCTATACGTGTCTTCTGTAAAGACCGGTCTTTTTTTCTGATGCCTTTAGCGAAAAAAAACCCTGAAATATTAGCGACCTGGGAAATGAGCACCAATAGTGCCGAAACCAGGGCTTTCCCCGGCTTTAATTTCAAAAAAGGGTAGCGCAAAAGATTTAGATAGAAAGTCAATGGCTCCGGTTTGATAAGTCCTTGTGTACAACGGGACCGTATTTGATGATAGCGATATGCGCCTTGGCCATAATTAAAATGCTGAAGACAAAACTTACCAAAGGTTAGAGCATGAGAGTGCTGAACTATGGCATCAGGGACATATGTCATCTTAAATCCATGATAACGCCAGCGGCTGCTCAGCTCTCTATCCTCAGCGGCTGCCATGTGAAAGCCTGTGTCGAAGCCTTTTATGACTCTGAATAACTCGGCTGGCAAGGCCAGGTTGTTTGAGGTAAAAAAGCGATCGCGGCTAGCATCCTTTTGATAGTATTCATAGAGATACGAGATGAGATATTGGCTTGCCATTGAACATCGATTTTCTTTTAGTGCATTAACAGTCTGACCGCCGAGCATATCGTCAGGTGTTTTTGCAAACTGCTTTGCCAGCACGTTCAGCCAATCTGGAGAGGGAGCACAATCGTCATCAGTAAATGCTAGAAAAGCACCTTTTGACTTAGTGGCGCCGAAATTGCGTGCAGCTGCCGGCCCTGCTTTGGGCTGTCGCAAGAGGGTAATGTTCGATGAAGCACCGAAGGAAGCTACAACAGGCTCTAGAGGTAAAGCGCTGTCATCGTCCACCACGATTACCTCGAAACAATCACTTGGATAGGAAAGCGAGGTGAGGGCGTTTAAGCATTTCGCCAACGTCTCTGGCCGATTATGGGCCGGTACAATTATAGAAAAAGTCGGAAGATCTATTTTCATTATGATTGCAGCAATTTGGAATAACGGCTCTTATATTCTGTTTTCTTGCCAGGATGATAAACTGCAAAAAACAAAGGCGGAAAAGAACTCGCCATTCTCATCGGCAGAGACAAGATTTTTTTCGTAAGACCCTAATTGCAATATTTAAGATTAGCGAATCAGATCAGATCTGTATCCAGGCCGAACTCATCTAAAATTTTCCGGATTTCAGGTTTGTATATTGGGTTCATCACTAGCACTGAACTAGGCTGGTATTCCAGAAGCATCTCCGGCGTTATTATTTTTTGACCTGTACCCGTAATATACATTCCATGTTTGCGAGGATTTAGATCTACGACGTATTCGATTTCATCTTTAATCTGAAGAGTATTTAGAAATGTGACACCTTTGGACCCTGCACCCCAAACGACAATCCTCCCCCCAGCTGCTTGTAATTTAGTGCGACAGTCATCTATCTTACTTTGATACATTTTGGGAAACTTTTCTATGTTCTGACCTATACCTTGCTTCGTCACCACTGTATCCCGCCCTCTCTCATGATCCGCTACATGTTTTGATGTCAAATCATCACCTGGCACCGCTTCGATACCTAAAAACTGGCCTTCAAACTCCTCAGTTATACTCAAAACATTAAATCCGCATTCGCTAAATAGGCGAATGAGAGAGAGTTCGCTGTAATAGGCACAATGTTCATAAATAATATCCCAGATGGAAATATCCCGGATCATAAAGAGTAGATTCGGTACCTCAAAAAAGACTACAGTCTCGGTTCTATTTCCGATCGTACTGCGGAGCGCTCTCAAAAAATCACGCGGATTGTGAATATGCTCTAAGACATGCCGGCAACAAACAAAGTCAGCCTTGCAATGAGCATATCGTTGCGTATAATAGTCCCGAATGAATGTGACCTGACTTTGTGATTCACCATTCTTTTTGACTGGCGTATAGCTTCGATCAAACCCCAACCCTCGATTATGGCCTAACTTGCAAAGGATTTTCAGGAATTCACCCTGACCACAGCCGATCTCAATGATATCTTTGTCATGCAAACGATACTTCTCAACCAAGCGTTTTACGATGGACTCGGCGTAGGTTTGGAACCGAGGTGAAAAGTGCAGGGAGTTTTCATAGTTCGCATCGTAGGCCATTAGCTCAGGCTTGAAGGCCAGATTAAAGACGTGACTACAGATGGAACAATAGCCTAACTTTACATCTCCAAAAGCAGCATTAAGTGCTTCCATCCGTGTCGAACAGAGCTGGTTACAATGTATTGGCTGCCTGGATAACTCAATAAACATTGTGACGTCGGCCGAATTACAGACCATACACCTTGCTGTAATCATCTTCCCATTTGAATCCTCTAAAATTGTGCCTGCGTCTTCTGCCATTACACTGTCATTATCTTAGGGGCAAGAGACATACGGCTGAGTGTTTGCTTTATCTCATTATAATAAACTGGATTCATAACTATCACCGAATCCGGTTTATACTCCTGCAAGAAGTCAGGAGAGACGATCTCCTGTCCCGTGCCTGCCATAAAGGTTCCCTGGCGATTCGGATTTATGTCAACGACGTATTGAATTTCCTCTTTAATGTCTAAAGTGGTTAAAAACCCAACGCTTTTTGAAGACGAGCCCCAAAGCACTACCTTATGACTCTTAGCAAAGTTTGTCTTGATCCTTCTCTTCCATTCATCGATTTTATTAGCGCAATTAGATGCGAAATACCGCGCCTCACGTGAGAGATGCTCCAGATCATTTGCCTCTGCTGGCAGCCCTTGGTGTTTGGTTTTCGCCGGTTTTGCAACCAGCATCAGATACTGGTCATCATAGTCTTGCCACAGGTCAATTATATTAAAACCACAGTGTAGAAAGAGACGTACTAGAGAACCCTTGCTAAAATAAGAGCAGTGCTCATAATAGATATCCCAGAACGCAAGTTCGCGTAGAATACGCTCTACGCTCGGCACCTGGAAAAAAATCAGGCTGTCCAACTGTTTTCCAACAGACCGTCGCACCATGTTTACAAATTCAGCTGTCCTGTCAATGTGTTCGAGCGTCATCTTACAACAAAGAAAGTCGCTTTTCTTATGACTATACTTTTCTGAGTAGAAGTCATTAACAAAAGAAAGGCCATTGGCCAGATCAATCGTTCCATTGCGATAGGTAGGATCAAAACCGAGTCCCCGATTGCCCCCTAAATCACACAATAGAGTCAAAAATTCGCCTTGTCCGCAGCCTATTTCTATAATGTCTTTGCCACGCAAGTTGTATTTCTCGATCAAATGTGAAGCAAGACGCTGGTGAAACGAATTGAAAGTAGAGGAACAACTCTGTGTCGCCTCATACCTTTGTGAATACTCATTCAGGCTCTGGTCAAAGACGATATTGGTTATAAAGCCGCATGCCGGACAGAAACCCAGCGTGATATCTCCCCTGGGATAGGCCAAAGCATCATCTCGGTTCGAAAAAAGCAAAACGCTGTGTGCCGGCACCTGCGCGATCTTGTAAAGAACCGACATTGGGGCCCAATCGCAGCTAGGACAGTTGTCATCCACAATCTCGACTAAGGCATCTTTATTCATCAGCGTTTTCATTACGCTCTTTGGTTTGGAATTTTTAATATAATGTTGCTCCCATCTTCAATTGGTAGTCATCCTGATTTGCAAAACAGACGACATTTCGCTGCTTAAGAACCCTGGCGAAGATCGAAACAAACCATCTCATGCTGATTTCGAATGTACAATCTCCCATTGGCAACCGAGGGCGCCGTCCAACATTTCCCATCCACAGCTTGCACACTGCTATTTGGGTCAAAGCCAGACGATCGAGCCGCAGCGAGAACTAATTTTCCATTTTCGCCCAAAATGATCAACTGACTATCCGCTAAAACTAATGAGCCTTTCCCAAGACCTCGATGCTTCCATTTTTCGGCTCCTGTATTTGCGTCAATGCACTTCAGGAAGGCATTATCAAAACCGTAAATATAACCTTTGTGATGGATAGAGGTGGAAAAATGATTTTTCATAACGCGATTTTTCCAAACTTTCCGCACGCTTACTTCGTTTTCGGCAACTTGCAGTTGCAGGACGACAGCCCCCTGATTGTACCCAGATGAGATGAAAATTTTGTCCGGTGCGATAAAGATTGGTGTAGCGGCATTGATGCCGTAATCGGTTTTCCACGGATATTCCCAGTAGATGTGCCCATCCTGCGGTGCGATAGAGACGAGCCCCTTTGCAGGGAAAAAAATGACCTGCCGGATGCCGTCCACTGTGATAGCAATCGGAGAGGCGTAACTGGGTGCAGTTGTATAAGAAGTCCAATTTACGTCACCGTCTGTTTTATTAAATGCGACCAGCGATTTCCCATTTGACACGCCTCCTACTTCAACCAAAAGTAAATTACCTTCGACAAGAGGAGAGGTCGCATAACCCCGCCATGGCTCTACCGCCTTCTTGCGGCCACCAAATTCTTTTTTAAGATTATGCTTCCATATTTTTTTTGCGTGTTTTGTATCTATCGCATGGAGTTTCCCGTTCGCTGAAAGCGCAAATATCAAATCGCCATCAATGGTTGGTGTTGAACGTGGTCCGTCGCCTTTGTTACTGTTAAATTTATCGTCAATCCAAAGACGCCAAATTTCTTTGCCGGATTGTACCGAAAAGCAACCGACATATTCGCCTTTACCTTCGCCGAACATTGTGTAAACGCGTCCATGTGAAATTACAATGCCGGAAAACCCCTCGCCAATTTTCGTCCGCCACAGGATTTTTGGACCTTCCGGTGGCCAATTCTTCAGAAGCCCCGTTTCGGTGGAAATACCATCGCGGTTCGGGCCGCGCCATTGTGGCCAGGCAAGATTTAAACTTTCATAAGGCTCCTGTTTTTGGGAACAATTCACTCCCATAAAAAAAACAGCCAGCATAACTAAAAAACGAAATAACATATTCATGGAAGTTATTATCCTATTCGTTCTTCATTAAGGTTTGGTATTGGGACATAAGATTTTCAGCAACCCGTTCCCATGAAAAAAGTTTAAGTGCCCGCTCACGTGCGGCCTTCCCCATTGATTCGCTTAGATCGTCATCTGCGAGGATACAAAGTATGGCCGCAGCCAACGCATCAGCATCCCCAGGTTCCACTAGCAGCCCGGTTTTTCCGTTCTCGACACTTTCAAGCAGGCCACCAGCTTGAGTGGCAACGACCGGTATCCCCATAGCCATCGCCTCAAGAACAGATAGAGGAAAGGGATCAGCCCAGACTGAGGGATGAATAAATATGTCAACATCACGATAATGGTTAATCAATTGTAGGTGCGGGACTTGGCCGGAAAAAACCACCTGCTCCGCTATTCTTGGCGAAAGCCGTTCTTGTAATTGCTCAAGATAACCCCCGTTTGAGCTTTCATAAAATGACGCCAGTCTAGACACTTTGTCGTCATCAGTTAATGCGACGATGTACTCACGGCGTACTTGCCATGGAGGCCCCACAATTTCAAGACGAGTCTGCGGATACTGCTCAATCACTTTTTCAAATGCGTCCAGTAAAATGTGCAGGCCCTTTTCCGGCGAAACCCGGCCAACAAACAACAATCGTTTAAAACCATTCGCGTGCAGATCCTTGGTTTTACTCTGTACAGTAAAATGCTCAACATCCGCCCCATTAAAAACAGTTTGACAACGGTCCGCAAATTGGGGAAAATGTTTTCGAATCCCTGATGTTATATACTCGCTGCAGCCAATAATCATATCAGTTTTCGTTAATCGCTTTTCAATCATGTCCTTATCTAGTTGTATCAACCACTCGCACTGCATATGCAGGACAATTTT
>SMXC01000294.1 GCA_004356825.1 Caldithrix sp. | reverse complement strand
TTGTACATGACCATGTGTTTGAATCAGACCTACAAAGCCATCGCCCAGGTTAAAATCGTAGCCAATCACAAAAGTTAAATGGGCGCCAATGGCAAATCCGGCAAATAGCGCGAATCCCAACGCTGTCCAAATATAATTTATCTGGAACGCCAGTTGTTTGGTTTTACGTAGAGGATACGAGTCAACTTGAACTGAATTCATATTGTAAACGGTTCAACTCAAGGTGATTTGGTGGGATTATACCGGTTCAACAAACATTTTGAATGAGACATAAAAAATGTTACCAGGCTAATTTTTCAATTCTATCCCGAGCTCAGACATTTTGCGATAAAGTGAAGATAAGCTTAGCCCTAAAATCTCTGCGGCTTTGCTTTTATCGTTTCCGGCTGCTTGCAGCGCTTTTAAAATGCTTTCTTGTTCGATTGTTCGAACAGAGGACTTTAGATCACCGTTTAATTTTTGTAAGGAGGCAATTTCTGAGGAAAGTTGCGTGAAGTCCTGCATGGTCAAGATGTCGGAATCACAGAAGATCATCGCCCGTTCAACAGCATTCTCTAATTCGCGGACATTGCCTTTCCATGGATAGTCCATTAATGTTTTTAATGTTTTTTCATCTACTACAGTAATTTGCTTGCCAAGTTGTGCATTATATATTTTTATAAAATGATTAATCAGCTCAGGAATATCCTCGACTCGTTCCTTCAATGGGGGGATGTTGATTCCCACTACATTCAAGCGGTAATAAAGATCTTCCCGAAAGTTACCTTTCTCGACTTCGGTGGCTAAATTTTTGTTGGTGGCGGCCACGATGCGCACATCGATGACTTCAGGATTAGTGCTACCGACGGGCAGTATCTCTTTCTGGTCGATAGCTCGCAAGAGTTTAACTTGCAGATTTAACGGCACGCTAACGATTTCATCCAAGAAAATCGTCCCGCCTTCCGCTACTTTGAACAAACCCTTTTTGTCGCGCAACGCCCCGGTAAACGCGCCTCTGACATGTCCGAACAGTTCACTTTCAACGAGATTCTCGGGAATCGCCCCGCAATTGATAGGAACGAATCTTTTGCCAGCAAACGGACTTTTTTTGTGAATTGCCTGCGCGATCAATTCTTTGCCAGTGCCGCTTGCACCGGTTATCAAAACTGTTGTTATTAGGGGTGCAACTCGTTCAACCATTACCAGCACATCTTTCAGGGCCTGACTTTTACCAATGATTTCATTATAGCCCTTGCCCTTTCCAAGTTGCGCTTTCAAGTAGGTATTCTCTTGCCTTAAATTCTGCCGCTCAATAGCCCGTTCAATTGTACTCAGGATCACTGCTTTCTTGAAAGGCTTGGTGATGAAATCATAGGCGCCTTCTTTCATCGCTTCGACGGCAGTCCCTACTGTACCGTATCCGGTAAGTAAAATCACTTCTGTGGTTGGTGTCTTCTTTTTAACTGCACGTAAAAGCTCCAGACCGTCCCCGTCAGGCATTTTCAGATCCGACAAAACAATGTCCACCGGAACTTTAGAGAGGATCTTTATTGCATCGTTTCCCGAGCCAGCCGTCTTAGTGATATACCCTTCTTTGCTTAAAACTTTTTCCAACGAAATTCTAACGCTTACTTCATCATCAACAACTAATATCGATTTAGGCTGCATCTATATTCCTCATGGGTTCTCATTAAAGCGGCAGTTCTATTCGAAATGTCGTTCCCAGACCGATTTTACTTTCACAGTAAATTTTGCCTTTATGTTCATGGATAATTTGCTGCGATATAGCTAACCCAAGACCCGTTCCAAAATCTTTGGTTGTAAAGAATGGATTGAAAATTTCATGCACCTTATCCTCAGGAATTCCGTGACCTGAATCCTGGATTCCGATAATTGCAGTTTCTCTATTTTGCTCAGTCCAGATGTTCAGGGTGCCCGGATCCGGCATCGACTCAATTGCATTTCTGATAATATTCAGAAAAACCCTTCTAAGTTGCGCTCGATCAAACCGAACCTGAAATTCCTTGCTCAGGCCTTTACTCGTTAATTTAATGTTTTTTTGTTTAAGCTCCTCCGCTAAGAGTTCCAGCATCTCTTTAATAAGTAAATTGAGATTTGCTTTTATTGGCAGTGATTCCGGCAGCCGGGAAAACTGCAAATATTCATCCGTCAGTAAAGTAACCCGGTCAATTTCCCGAATCATAGCCTTAAGCAGAGACTTGGCCTCTTTATTCGAGTTTTGGTCCTGAATCTCTTCATCGAGCATTTCTGCGTTTAAGCTTATCGACGAAAGTGGATTTCGAACTTCATGGGCGACTTTGGCCGCCATCTTGCCAATGATTGCCAAGCGTTCCGAATGCAGGATCTGTTGCTGCAGCGCCTTTTCTTCACTTATATCGTGAACGATTCCCGTAAACATTTTTTTGCCGCTAAGAAAAAACTCGCTCACCGATAAGCGAATTGGGAAAGTTGTCCCATCTTTGCGTTGTGCAACTACTTCGCGACCTATGCCGATGATCTTTTTCTCGCCGGTCTTTAAATAATTTGCAAGGTAAGTGTCATGCTCTTCTCGATAAGGTGACGGCATAAGGATGCTGATATTCTCCCCAATCACTTCATTTTCAGTATATCCAAAGAGTTTTTCAACCGCTGCATTTACCGATTCAATAATGCCTCTTTCATTTAGGGTGACAATACCATCAACGGCTGTTTCTAAAATGGCCCGAATTCTGGCTTCACTTTCCCTTAAAGCTTCCTCAGCTTTAGAACGCTCAGTTATGTTGGTAATAAAGCCTTCCAGAGCAATCAACTCTCCGTTTTTAGAAAACACACCCTGGCCTTGTTCCCAAACCCATTTTTCTTCCCCCGCAGCCGTTTGGATTCGATAGACCACTCGGAAAGGCTCGCGCGCCTCAAGTGCCTTCTGGACGGGTTCCCGTACTAATGGCTGGTCGTCCGGATGAATCAGGTCGTTGTAGGCCACCCTTTTATTGCCGATTAGATCGGAAGGTTTGTAGCCGGTTAATTCGAGGCATCCTTCACTGACATACTCTATCGTCCAGTCCCGGTCATTAAGACACCGGTATACCATACCCGGAAGATTGCTCATCAACATGGAGAGAGAAAATTGACTATGTTGTTTCAACTCCGAAGCCATTATTCGATGTCACCTATTTGCTACGATAAGATAAAAACTGTCAATCAAAAAACAAGGATCAAAGTTGGGAGAAATCCGTGGGCATCAATATTTTTTTCATTTTAATCATGACCATCACCTCCGAAATTTCAAAAAGAGCTATGTTTGAATTTCTTTCACTGAAAAGCGAATTGGTATTGAAACCCGTACTTTCACGGGCCTATCCCGCTGTTTAGCTGGCCTCCACTTTACGGCTATAACGGCTTTTTGGGCTGCTTCGTGAAATCCTATCACTGAATTTGTACTGGATAATATTTGAGTTTTTACACTATTGCCTCATTCATCTATGAGCACTCCTACAACCACTTTGGCCTCAACCCTTGCTTTTTGGGCAATTGCAGGATATTCAAGATTAGCCAGTATCTCCGCATAACCACCGATTGGCTCCGGAGGTTCATCATACGGGATAAACTGATAATGTTCATATCGATCCTCTACTGGCGGGGCCGGAGGAGGTGGAAGCTCAGACAAATCTAAGTTTGCCGATTGGATGGTAATATCTTCCGGTACAAATTCGATCTCGGTCGGAACAGGCACAGCCGGGCGGGCTGGTGGCGTAGGAAGGTTCCTGATTTGCTCCGTCGGTGGAATGTCCGCAACTTCAATTGTGACATTAGCATTCCTGAGTTCAGATGGAACCAAAGAAAATTGCCTCCCTACTTGAAATGTTGCGATTAGAATAGCTAAAGTAAAAATCAAGGAAAGTTCGAATGTTTTTCTATATTGAAGCCTCAAATTTGCTTCAGGGACTTTTTCTTTTCATCAACTTTCCGATGTCCACAGTTTCGGAGAAAATCCACCCCTGTCCCTGATGATGAAAAGTCCGGTCCACCCCATCAGTTGAGCGTGACCATGCACCTGGATGAAGCTGGCAAAGCCCTGGCCCAGCGGGAAGTCAAAGCCGATCACAAAAGCCAGGTGGGCAGCGATGGCAAAGCCCATAGTCAGCGCAATACTCAGCGCCGCCCAAATAAAGCCTATAGCAAATCCAGCCTGCTGGGCTTTTGCAGGTGCAGTCGTCTGCGGCAACTCGACTGCTGGGGCAGTAATAGCAGGCGTATTCAATTACTTCGCCCCTTGGAATGCCGTGGTCACTTTTACGGTCTCATTGGGCTTGACCACCACGGCCTGAGTTTGCTCACCCAGCTTCTCGTGCCAGAATTTGAGCATGTAAGTGCCGGCTGGTACGCCATCCAGCTCAAAGTCGCCGTGCTCGTCAGTCAGTACATAGTACGGGCTCGCGGCCACCACAATCCAGCCACCCATCCAATTGTGCACATCGCAGTTGACTTTGATAATTTCCGGCTGTTCAAAGCTTAGCTTCAGTTTTTTGAGAAACTTGGGCATGGCTTTATTGATCGCGGCGTTGCGCTCACTGTACGTGTGAATGTTGTGCAGGACGCCATCCGGGTTGAGTATCTCGAACATCTGCCCGGCTGGTACGACCATAATATGAGGTGAAAACTGGCAGCCCTCTTGATCGAGCTTATAGCCTGCCGCCGGGGCTGACCAGGCTTTGCCGGTCTTGATATCGGTCAAGTAAACCACCACATTTTTGAGTCCGTGATTTTCGCCTACCAGCAAAGACTCGTCCTTGTGTGTGGATCGTCCGCAGACGTTCTTATCTTTAGTCACTACTAGAATTTTCGGGGCAACCAGTTGTCCTGAAAAAGTTACCCGGCCGCTAATCACGCCGCCGTTTGCTACCTTGCCAGCAGCATAGTCGCTCGACTGGGAAAATGAGATAGTCGTGAATAGCAGCGACACGACTATCAGGCTGCGAAATACTTTGTCTTTCATCGTTCTTTCTCCTTAATATAGAGCGTTAATATTGAGGGCCGGGACTCTCCCGCGCCTAATTCGAGTTTCATCATAAGTAGCGCCAGTCCGACTCATTAGAGACTCGAAGAATTAGAAGGCCAGGTGAAAGCCGCTCATCAGTAAGTCACCTGTCCCCTTGAGACCAAACTTATATTCAGTCACCAGTTTCAGCCGTTCGAATTGCTTAAATGGTATAAAGTGCAAGCCAAGGACAATGTCATCCATATCAGCAGTTACGAGGGCGCCGTGCAGATGGTCGCCTTCGCCCTCGTGATCCATATCGTCCATTGAATCCTCGTGCTCTTCACCCATTTCATCGTCGTGCTGCTCGACTATCGGGCTGTCAAATCTGACTCCATCATACCTGAATTGCAGCATAAGTCTTTCATTCATGAAATAGTCAAGACCGGCAAACCCGCCGAAAAATCTGCCAGCCTGGCTCTCAGCAAATGCCAGCGGGTTACTATCCCGGCCATAGAGAGCCAGGGCATAGAAGTTG
Organism: Caldithrix sp.; assembly: GCA_004356825.1. Taxonomy (GTDB): domain Bacteria; phylum Zhuqueibacterota; class Zhuqueibacteria; order Oceanimicrobiales; family Oceanimicrobiaceae; genus Oceanimicrobium. Next base: position 8,775 of record SMXC01000294.1, on the reverse strand, counting down.
GCATTGGGAGCTATAGAGCAAGTAAAATCCAGGCCAAGCCGGTAATAGCTATTCTCCATCATCATGCCCATATCTTGTCCCATGGGTTCCTCTCCATGCTCTCCTCCCTCTTCACCATGCTCTTCGCCGTGTTCGTCTGCTACGGCCATCATGAGATCCCCAGAGCCAAGGTAAGCGAAGGTACCCAGCGAAGTCCTTCCAATTGGCACGGACAGGCGCCCAAAGATGTTGCTAAAGTCGTTCGAGAACTCAGCCTTGCCGTTAACCACGGCCATCTGCGCATTAGCCTTGACCTGATTATAATTATCTCCACCCATTTTAGTGGCCAAGACAGCGAAGCCGTACTCCGGTGTGCTCAGTGTAAATTTATTTGCTCCGAGGGCAGCATTATAAATAGCATATGGAATCTCGCTCAGCATGGTTTTGCTCGGTGAAAAAGCCAGGGGCAGTTCGGACATACCGTAGCGTAGACTCACTCTGGTCACGTCATTTTTGCTGAATCTGAGATTGTACTGGCCCCACATCTCATGTGGAGTCCCGTCGAAAAGGCTGATAAATTCGTTTTCCTGCACCACGTGCTTGTGGAACCACCAGCTCACTTTATTATTCAAAATGCTGCCACCACTAATCAGCTGGGCTTCGCGCACATTCACATCGCCTCTTAGCTCAGATGGCCCTGAGTTGATAGCGTCGATTTCAAAGCGACCTGCCACGGGGAAATATCTTAGGAAACGGCGTATGACTGACTCCTCCAGTCCGTCATAGCTTATCTGCGGCAACTCATAGCCGGAATACTTGACGTACTGTCCGTAGTCGTTATTCTGCGGGAAAGCAGTATGGCATTTGTTGCAGCTATCCACCAGCTTTCGAGCGAACCACGGGTATGCATAAGTTGCATTGGCACTGAGCAAGAAAATCGCACCCGTCAATAATGCCACAAAACTAAACTTTTTCATTTTCATACCTCCTTTCGTTTGTGAGTATTTGAATACTTAGCCCGACTACTTTTTAATCGGATAATATTATCCTATTAAAGGATACTAACAGGGGTTATAAATGTTTCAAGTTTTTTAGGATATTTTTATCCGATTTAATTTGCATTTAATTCACTGATTGGTTACTTTGTAAAAGAATTCTGCTAAACCAAAGATGAGAAGGTTCAAATGCCCGTTATATTCAGTCGTGCTTGTGAATATGCTTTAAGGAGTTTGGTGGAGATGGCTCGCCATCCCGAGAAACAGTTTTGGAAAATTCAGGAATTAGCCGAGCAGGCAGAAACGCCTGCCCCGTTTCTAGCGAAAACTTTTCAATCTTTGGTGAAAGCCAGAATTTTAAACTCATCTAAAGGAAGGCAAGGAGGGTTCTCATTTCGGCGCCCCGCGGATAAAATATTCCTCATTGACATCGTGAAAACCATTGATGGCACAACGCTAACACATGACTGCGCTCTTGGCCTGCCCGAGTGTCATGATGACAATCCATGTCCATTTCACGACCAATGGAAGAGAATTCGTATACCACTTATTGAAGCCTTGAGCGAGGAATCGTTAGCCCATGTATCCAAGCAAGGAGAGGAACTGCACTGATTCGAGTTCATTGCTAGCAGCTAACACAGTTTTGGTAGCCGACGGCGGGCACGGAGCATGGTTTGGTTTGGCACATTTCAACATACACATGTCAAATTATGCTCGGGTAAGAATTGCCAGTAAAATTGCCAGGGGTTAAAAAAATGAACCCACCTATTAGACTAGGCTTTAATCAAGGTAAGGGAGTTAATATGAAAAAGATACTCTTGTTATTTAGCGCTTTATTTCTCTTCAACAACGCATATGGCCAGATTAGTGCAAAACTTATGCGCTATATGGATATATCAGATACCCAAATCACCTTTGTTTATGGCGGCGATATCTGGGTCATGTCCAAAGACGGCGGCACGGCGATCCAGGTTACCCACTCGCCTGGTGAGGAATCCTGGCCGCGTTTTTCGCCGGACGGCAAATCAATAGCCTACACCGCCAGCTACAACGGCAACCAGGATATCTATGTAATGCCAGCCCTGGGCGGTGTGCCAACTCGGCTTACCTATCAGTCTCATAGCGACCGGATGGTCGATTGGCACCCGGATGGTAAGCACATTTTATTTGCCTCAAATCGGGAAAGTGGACAGCGACGCGTCCGACAGCTCTATTTGGTAAGTAAAGATGGCGGTTTACCCGAAAAGCTAAAGGTCCCATACGGCGAATTGGCAAGCTACTCACCCGATGGCAATTTTCTGGCCTATATAACAAAAATTACCGAGAACTATCCGTTCAAGCGCTATCGCGGCGGCCTGGCCTCGGATATCATCATTTATGACCTGAGAAACAATACCGCCGAAAATATTACCGACAATCATGCCAACGACGGCAAACCTGCCTGGGCCGGTGATAAAATCTACTTCCTGTCGGATCAGGCGGAGAACATGCGTCTCAACGTCTGGGTGTATGATACCGGGACAAAAACGACTTCCCAGGTTACCAAATTTAACGATTTTGATATATCCTTTTTGTCAGCCGGACCACAGGATCTTGTCTTCGAGGCTGGGGGATTATTATACCTGATGGATCTGAGGACCCAAAACTATAAGCCGGTTTCGGTGAATGTGATCAGTGACCTGTCGGCAGAAATGACTCGATCCAAAGATGTTAGCAAAAGTATCAGCAATATGACAGCCGGCCCTGAAGGGAAGCGCATCGTCTTCGAAGCCCGGGGCGAATTGTTTAACGTGCCGGCTTTGGAAGGGTATGTCATCAATATGACCCAATCCAGCGGGGCCTTTGATCATGATCCTGCATGGTCGCCGGATGGTAAGCAGATCGCATATTGGAGTGACCGCTCGGGCGAATACGAGATTTACCTGCAGGCTGGTGATGGAATCTCAGAACCGAAAAAACTGACCAACCGAAAGAAGGGATTTGGTTATGCGCTGTTTTGGTCGCCCAATAGCAAAAAGCTTGCTTTCATCGATGAGTCCAATGACATCTCTGTGGTAGATGTGGAAAGCGGCAAAGTAACGGTCGCCGGCAATACCATTTGGAATGTGGGTCATGGCGGCCGCTTTCGTTATGCTATTTCCTGGGCCCCCGATTCCAAGTGGATAGCTTTTACCCAGGGAATGGCAAACGCCAATAATGTCATCTTCCTGTTCAATGTAGAGAATGGCACATCGCACCAGGCAACCAGCGGTTTTTATGAAGATTCAAACCCGGCCTTCAGCACGGACGGTAAATACCTTTTTTACCTGACCAACCGCAGTCTGTCAGCCAACTATTCCGATATGGGAGACGGCACCTGGATCTATCCCAATGCTACCCAGATTGCATCGGTTAGTCTAACCAAAGATGCGCCTTCGCTTCTCAAACCCAAAAACGATGCATTCAAAAAAGACGAAAAGAAGGAAAAAGAAGGGAAAGACGAAAATGAAGAGAAGAAGTCAGAAAAAGATACTCTCGATGTAACCGTCGAAGTGAATTTTGATAACCTGGAAGCTCGATTGGTACTCCTGCCGCCTGAAGCGGGGAATATTGCCGAATTGATTCCTTTCGAGGATAAATTGGTTTATCTAAGACGGCCAAATACCGGATCGGGAGAGGAATCGTCTTCCTTGATCTACTACGATTTTGAGAAGAGAGAAGAAGAGACCATACTTTCTGATGTAAACAGTGTAAAAGTAACAGCAGATGGAAAATCCCTGTTGGTAAATAGTAAAGAGAAATACGGGATTATCAAGCCAGAATCCGAGCAAAAGATAGAAAAGCCCATCCCTACCGATGGCCTGGTTTTGGACCTCGTGCCGCGTGAGGAGTGGCGGCAAATATTCAACGATACCTGGCGCAGGCACCGGGATTTTTTCTACGATCCCGATATGCACCAGGTGGATTGGGATAAACTGCGGCATCGCTATGGCGCTTTGATAGAAGATGCCCGTACCCGCTGGGATGTGAGTTATATTCAGTCCAATATGGCGGCAGAACTCAGTGCCGGCCATACCTACACCAGGGGTGGAGATGTCGAAAGCGTCTCCCCGCTCGTTACCGGATTCCTGGGCATCGATTGGGAAATGAATAACAATATCTACCGCATAAAGCGAATCGTGAAGCCGGCGGTGTGGGATACGGAAGTACGGTCGCCTTTTGATCGGCCGGGCGTGGATGTGCAGGTTGGTGATTATATCCTGTCGGTGAACGGGGTGGCATTGGATCCTAAGAAAGATCCGTATGCGGCTTTTGAAGGGCTGTCGGGGAAAACGGTTTTCCTGGCCATCAGCCGGACGGCTAAAAAAGCGGATAGTAAGAATCATGTGATCAAATGCCTGACTCAGGATGAGGAGATCACCCTGAGATACCTTGAATGGATCGAAAACAATCGCAAAATGGTGGATAAGCTGTCGGAGGGTCAACTTGGCTATGTGTATATGTCCAATACCGGTAGTCGAGGCCAACGGGAACTGGTACGCATGTACTATGGACAGTTAGATAAGAAAGGCTTCATCATCGATGAGCGCTTTAACGGCGGCGGCCAGTTAGCCGATCGTTTTCTGGAATTGATGCAGCGACCGGTTATCTACAACCTGCACTGGCGTCACGGAAGAGATCATACCTGGCCAATTAAAACAAATACCGGTCCACTGGGTATGCTGATCAACGGTTGGGCTGGTTCCGGTGGCGATGGCCTACCCTGGGCGTTTCAGGAGCTGAAAGCCGGACCCATCGTGGGCGAGCGAACATTGGGTATCCTGGTAGGACCCGCCACAGGCCACCGTTTGATCGATGGCGGCGGCATCACTGTTCCCGGCGCCCGACTCTATGACAATGACGGGCACTGGTTCTGGGAGGGAGAAGGCGTTACCCCGGACTTCAAAGTGTGGGACGATCCCAATATCCTGGTGCAAGGCCGCGATCCCCAGATGGAAAAGGTGGTGGAGGAAGTATTGAAGCTGTTGAAAACAAATCCATCGGTGATGACCCCAGCACCGCCGCCAGAAGACCGCACTGCCAAAGGATTGAGCGCCAAAAAGTGAGAGGGCGAAGCGTCCGCTAAGTTAGGTTCGTGGTCTCGAAGTCAACACGAATGTGAAAACTTTCTCCCAAATTTGGTTGGATGACAACGAAAAACGAGTCATACAAAATAACTATTTCCCGTCTCACTCGTACCAACGTGGGGAACTGAGAGAGGCAAAAACAACGATGACCCAAACGCAATCCGAGCCCGGCCGCGAACCGAGTATTACCAAAACTCTTATCGCGGATTTCAAAGAATTCTTCCATAATATCTTCAGCGGAGAAGTAAAGCGACCTGTCAGTCGCAGCTTCAAGGAACTGCGGGAGTTTTATTTTGACGAAGAGCGGCGAAAGCGGCTTGCCTCCATGGGTCGTATAAAGCGATGGTTCCTTACAGGCTTCTGGCTGCTCAAAACGATGCTCTTGAAGCTCAGCCCTGTGCGACGTGTCCTGCTGGTAATCGGCATTGTTTTTCTACTCAATGCGAGCGGCAACGCTGAAGACAGCACCAACTATGCCATGCTCGGCGGGCTGATTCTTTTGCTCATTTTGATGTTCGAGCTCAAGGACAAGCTAGTCGCAAAAAGCGAGCTTCAAGCTGGACACGCCGTGCAGGAAGCGCTCCTGCCACCGCAACGACCGGAAGTTCAAGGCTGGGATCTCTGGCTCTACTACAACGCTGCCAATGAAGTCGGTGGAGACCTGCTCGACTTCCAACGACTTAACGGCAACCGCTACGGCGTCGCCCTTGGGGATGTGGCAGACAAGGGGCTCAAAGCCGCCCTGCTGATGGCCAAACTGCAAGCGACCCTCCGGGCGTTGTCACCGGACTATGACTCGCTGGCAGACCTCGCGACTAAGATCAACCAAATTTCGTACCGCGACGGCCTGCCGACCAGCTTCGCCTCATTGGTGTATCTGGAATTGCCACAAAATTCAGGTACGGTGCGGCTCGTCAATGCGGGTCATATGCCGCCGCTTTTAGTGACCAAGGATGTCGTCCGGGAATTGGCAAAAGGTGACCCGGCGCTGGGTCTCACACCCGATGCTCAGTACTTTGAACACAGCGTTGAACTGAAGAAGGGGGAACTGCTGGTAGTTTACTCCGACGGAGTGACAGAAGCTCGTAACGAAGCCAACGAGCTTTTCAGTGAGGAGAGACTGTTCGCTCTGCTAAACGGACTGGGCGATATGTCTTCCCCGGAAATCGGCGAACGGATTGTGGCAGAGGTAGCCGGTTTTGTCGGGGATGCACCGCGTGCGGATGATTTGTCGCTGGCGATTATTAGACGTGTGTAAGCCTACTACTACGAGTGTTTACTTAAAAAGCTTCCTGCCTCCCGACTTTATGACAATGACGGACACTGGTTCCGGGCGTGAGAAGGCGTTGCCGCGGACTTCAACGTGCGGGACGATGCCGATATCCTGCTGCACGGCCGCGATCCCCAGATCGAAGGTCGGCGAGGAGTATTGCAGCTGTTGAAAACGAATCCACCTATGAACAATAGAAAACATATGCCTGGGCGTAAGAGGTATGAAGGAATCTGATCTCTATCTGCCCCTGAAGCGGTTTCTGGAATCTCAGAATTATGAGGTGAAGGGGGAGGTCCAGGACTGTGATGCTGTGGCGGTACGCGGAAAAGAAGCTCCTGTGGTCGTAGAACTCAAACTCTCTCTCAATCTCAACGTAGTCCTTCAGGCAGTTGATCGGCTATCGCTGACTCCGAAAGTGTACATTGGCATCCCTAAACAATGTAAAATTCTGAACAGGCGACGGAGGCACATTATTAAGCTGCTAAGGATGCTTGGTTTGGGGCTGGTGGTGATTGATTCGGACCGGCAGATCGGCAGCGTAGAGGTGCTTCTCGATCCCGGCGAGTATAGACCTCGAAAATCGAAGCACCGCCAGGAGCGTCTGCTCGGTGAGTTCGTGAAGCGGGTAGGTGACCCGAACCTCGGCGGGACCGGGAAGAGAAAGGGCATCATGACCGTCTACCGACAGCGAGCCCTGGTAATTGCCCGGTTCCTTCAGAAGCAAGGGCCGACCAAGGCTTCACACATTGCCCGAACTCTGCGAGAGCCGAAGGCCAGAAATATCTTGTACAAAAACGTTTACGGCTGGTTTGATAAGGTGTCACTTGGTGTGTATGCGCTCTCTTCTCGAGGCAAGCAGGAGATTCCTCTCTGGCGGGAAGAAGTAGAGGACACAATCTCCGGGAACCAGACAACCCATCACCACACGGACGAACAACCGGCTAAACGCGGACCCGCTAAAGCGCACCGATGAGCTAAACTGGCAACGGGCGAATGGCTACTCGCATCGTGCCGATCTTTTTACTGCCACCGGCGAACTCACCGATGCCCTGCGAGCCTACCAGAATTCTTTGATCAATATACGTCTTTGACCAAACGAGAGCCGGGTTCCTCTTTTAATCAACAGAATCTGGCGATTTCCTACTCAAGACTGGGCTCAACGCACAGCGCGCTGGGTAATTTGGAGCAGGCTTTGGGGTTTTTTGAAGAACGTTCCAGATTAGGCAGGGAACTCTATGACGCCTACCCCAACAATGTCTCCTTTAAAAACGGCTTGGCGATTTCCTATATAAAACTGGGCTCGGTTTATGAAAAAATGGAAAAGAACAATAAAGCAGTCGAATATTATCGGCTGTCGGCAGAGCTTTTGTCCGAACTGGCGCATAGTTTTCCTCAATATGTGGAGTTCAAAAACAACCAGGCTTGGGTTCAAAAGAAGTTCTGCTTTGAACCAGCCGAAGAGCTTCGCCCGTTGTCTTGGCAGAATGGCTTGACTTTATCGGATGTTTGAATGACGTCTATGCATAAAATCGCTTGATTATGCATAGATAATTTAGTATCCTATGCATTAATAACAAGGGTGGAGTACTATGAGAACAACTATTGATATACCTGAAGATTTAATTAACGAAGCAATGCGAGTAACGCAATGTCCAACCAAAACCGAACTAATCAAAAATGCACTTCATCATATCATTCAAAAAAACAAAATTAAATTTTTGAAGAACTATAAAGGGAAAATAGATCTTAACATCGATTTGAATATTATTAGAGACAGATGAATATCTTGGTTGACAGCTCCATATGGGTTGCCTACTTCAGAAGCGGCAGTAACTCTAAACAGCTTGAGCTTTATATAGATCAAAATCTCATTTGCACCAATGATTTAATTCTAGCCGAATTAGTCCCATTTCTGAAAATAAAAAAGCAATTCCGTGTAATAAAATTGCTTTTTGAAATAACCAAAATTCCACTGGATATTAATTGGCAGAACGTCATTGATTATCAAACAAAATGTCTCCAAAATGGCATCAACAAAATCGGAATACCGGACTTGATCATTTTAGATAATGCCATTCAAAATGATTTGGCTTTGTTCACTCTTGATAAACATTTTACATTGATAAATACATACGTTGATTTTGAAATGTTAAAATAACCCCACTACCCCTCCGCCCGCAAAACCTCCAGCGGCGGCCGATCCAGAATGCCCCGGCTGTTGAGCATGCCGATCAGGACAGTTAAGCCAATGACCACAGTAATCATCACCACAAAAGGCAAAATTGTCGGGATAAAGACCGATTCGAAGACAAAGAAGGCCAGAGCCCAGCTCGACGAATAGGAAAGCACCAGGCCGGTCAAAGCCGCAAAGCCACCGAGAAAAACATATTCGATAATCATGATTTGGGTGATCTGCTTGCGG
>SMXC01000293.1 GCA_004356825.1 Caldithrix sp. | reverse complement strand
CTTTTGTGGTTTGTGCAATTACTCAACGCTAATAGCTATGCTAAAAACGCATTTAAAAGAAGGCAATTGGAACGAATCTGATACTGAAGCAACCCTCTCCCAAAACGGCCTGCAGCCTTTCTTTGAATTAGGAGAACAGCTAACCAAATCCAAACCCAAAGACCGTCAACTCCTGTTTAACTTCCTGAACCTCGCCCGCTCAAACGCACTCCTCAAACAGATTTACCAGGAAAACAAACAAAACGACTGGTTCGATCTCTGCCTTAAAATTATCGAAAAATCGAACTTTACTTTAAGCCATCTATTCCATCAAAGAGTCGAGAAACATACCGTTAAAACGTTGTTTCAAGAGATTCAAGGCAATGAAATAATCGAACATTGGTGGCTCGATATTAATGAAAAAGTGAATGACATTGCCCGCGGCCTGTTATCTCTGTCCAAGGACAGCAGCTCCGGACCTGTGGCCATCCTTGCGGAAAACAGTCTGGCAATGGTTTGCATCGATTTAGCATGTTTGATGACCGGAAGAGTCAATGTGCCCATTCCGGCAACCTCGACGGCAGAATCTGTCGCCTATATTCTGAATCATTCCAAAGCCGCGACCCTTTTCGTCTCGACCGAAAAGCAGTTGCAGAAAGTATTAACAACTAGAAATAAACTCACAAATCTCCAGAATATCGTTATCATCAAACACTTGGATGATTTAAATAATCCGGAAATAATTTCGCTGGCCCAATTTATTAAACAAGGACTCGGCGTTTCGGATGCAGATCTGGAGAGCGCCTTTGAGCAGGTTAAACTGAGCGATCTGGCCACAATTATGTACACCTCCGGCACCACGGAGGCACCAAAAGGCATCATGTTTTCCCATTTGAATATCATCAGCAAACGATTTGCACGGGCGATTGCCCTGCCGGAAATCGGCGCGGACGATACGTTTTTGTGCTACTTGCCTCTCTATCACACCTTCGGACGCTATTTCGAGATGATGGGCTGCATTTTTTGGGGCTGCACTTATGCCTTCATGGAAGGCCCTGGAATCGACACCATGATCGAGAACATGCAGCTGGTCAAACCGACGGTGTTCATCAGCATTCCGCAAAAATGGATTCAACTCTACGAAAAAATACAAGAGAGCGTTGATATTGATACCGCACCTCACTCAGAAATTCAACCGGTCGTGGCAAAGTTGACGGGCGGAAAACTTAAATGGGGACTTTCGGCAGCCGGCTACCTCGATCCGGAGATTTTCAGATTTTTTCAAGAATACGGCATTGAGCTGATGAGCGGCTTCGGCATGACCGAAGCCACAGGCGGCATCACCATGACAGCGCCTTTTCAGTACTGCGAAAATTCAGTTGGCCCGGCCCTGCCGGGAATTGACATTGAGCTCGCCAAAGACGGTGAGATGAAAATGCGCGGACCTTACGTGATGATGGGCTACTTGAACGAAAAATCAAACGGCATTGAAGATGGTTGGGTGTATACCGGCGACATTTTTTCTAAAGATGCAAACGGATCTTATGAGATAATTGACCGCAAAAAAGAAATCTACAAAAACATCAAAGGACAGACCGTTTCGCCGCAAAAGATCGAGAATTTATTTCGTGATTTTGAATCGGTGCAAAGTGTCTTTTTGGTCGGGGACCACCGGGAGCACAACACCCTGCTGCTCTACCCAAATTATGAATACACACAGGTAAACTTTAAAAAATTAAAAGATGAAGAACTGCGCGAGTTTTTTAACTCTCTCATCGTTTCCGTCAACAGGTTTTTGGCGCCGTTCGAGCGAATCGTTAATTTTGACATCATCGATCGGGATTTTGATGTGGCGAAAGGAGAGCTGACACCAAAGGGCACTTACAAACGCAAAGCCATCGAGAAGAATTTTGCTGAACCTATCAAAAGCATGTATGGCAAAAAGTACATCGCCTTTAAAATAAACAAACTTGAATTACGTGTCCCGAAGTGGTTTTTGCGAGTGAAAGGATTAACCTCGGATGATCTGAGATTTAAAAACTCTACTCTCTCCTTAAAACAGTTCAAGACAAAGCTCAAAATAAAATCCGCGAATAACGACACGGTGCAAATCGGCTCACTTTGGTACTCCATTCAAAACATCTATTTCAACTTGGGTGAATTCATTAATACGCCTGATTTATGGGTCGGAAATTTGGAGTTCGAGAATTTCGTTGGCGAGGAGATCTTGCAGCGCTCTTTAGAACGGGCAAGCAAAGTATCCAACATCAAGGTGTTGCCTAAAAAAACAGATACAACGGGATCCGGAATTCTGAATGAACTGCAAGGCTTAACGACCAAAAATGAATACAACTTACGTGGGACTCATCTTTCCGCCCATGCAGTTCAGTCGTTGAATAAAGACCATGCTTTTCCTGCCATCAAATATTTGGCTTCCGTGATTCAAGCAAACAGTGAGCAAACGTCACGAATTGCTTCGTCGGTTCTCATGCGAACGTGTGAATTTAAAGACATCTCAATTAAGCGTCACGCTTTTGAGAGTTTGCTTGCGACTGAAAAGCGGATTCCTCTTGAGGATATTTTGCAAAAATTTCTGAGACCGAATGAACTCCTTCTGGACAAAAAGACGATTTCGACTTTGTCGGAACAGAGCCTGGGTAAAGATCAATTAGAAAAAGTATTTTCGTTTCTAAAAAATATCGCGAGCCAACTGACCTCTAAAAATAAAAGCGCCTTGAGGAAAATCATCATTTCAGTTCTTGACTTACTCACGGCCTACGGGCTCAGGCATTCAAGTTCCTACAAAACAATTCGTGCAGAATTTGTTCATTGGTCGTCGTCAAAATTCGATGCGCAGGTTGCCAAACATGCAAAAGCCTGCGCTGAGAAGCTCATGTCCGGCTATCGAACATGGATTGGTTCCAATCAAGCTTTTGCGGTGGATTCGGAGACAGGTTCGGAATATCGCTGGAAGGATGTAATCACTTGCGAAGAGGACATCCATGTAGAGGACAAAAAGAAAATCCTGGCTGCGCTCGAAAAAGCACCTGTGATCCGGGAAGCGATTTCTGTGTTCACAAGCAGCAAAACATTGATTCGTCTTGAGGACATTGCACACAAAGGAATCTGGGTGAGCTTTCTTGGCGCCCGGCATGGTAAAACCGTTTATCGAGTCTCAGTGCAAACCCGTCGTGACGGCGCTTTCGATTTGGCAATTAACATAAATAAAAATTTATCAAAGAAGGAAATCGAGAGCGAAATATCCTGGTTGATCAGGGTCGGGGTAGAAGAGAACCCGAAGCCCCTGGTCGAAGATTTTGGCGGCTACTGGCCCGAGTATGACTTGTGGACCGAAGAATTCATTCACGGAGAAACGGTCGATAAAGTCCTCACGAGACTCGAAAGACGGGACCAGGCTGAAGAGACCCTCAAACTTCAGCAGTTCTGGCCGCATTTTGCCTGGAGTGGCTTGATCGCTTACGTGAATTTCTGGCACCAAACAGACCGGGAGCTTGAAATCGCAGACCCGACACCGGCAAATGTGATCGTCCCGATTTATGATTTTCAATTCGGGTCACGAATCGTTTCTATTTCAGAGCGGAAAGGTTTTGAGAGTCCTGCTAAAATGATGCTTTCATTTAGAACAAATTTTATTCTAAAAGTAGAAAGTAGTTATATGCAATTAAGGGGGCAGTCGAGCTGGCACATTATTTTCTCGGCTTTTGTAGAAATTTTGGGAGAAAAAACAGGACTGGAAATTTTGGCAGAGACAGCCGCGACGCTTGAGAATTCAAAATTTAACCCGGAAGAGCACGAGTTACTTAAAAAGCTGAAAATATTTACCGAAGCGGTACAAGAAAATGGTTATTTACCACGGCGACTTTACTTTGCAATAAAAAGATTTCACCGGTGGTTCGATTTAAATCGGGATGCTACTGCCGAAGCTCGTTTACAAACTCTACAGGAATTGGTGACAACCTACTCGCTCAGCGATTTGGAAAAACGGTATCCGGGAGTGAGAGTTCAACTCTTCAGAGATACCGTCTTTTCAAAAAATGAGAATATCAAATGCGGTTTAAACAAAATCGTTCAGGAAATACACGCTAACTCACACTCGAACATCGATCTGCTCGATGCTATTTCCAAATTAAAGTCTCAAACTTCGTTTTCAGAGGAGGAGAGTTTTTTTCTGACGCGCATGACTTATCCGCATCTGGGACCGAAAGATACAGCTGAACTTATTTCGTTGAGTGAAAAAGGTACAGCGACGACAGCACTTATTGTATTTATTGAAGACCTGGAAGGACGCAAGTTAGGAATCCGACAACCGGCCTCGGCCAAGGAAATTGCCAAGCTGCACAAATTATACACAATGGCAAACTTGCCCATCGTATTTCGGCCCGAACATCAATATCTCATTGTGGTCAACGAAAGACTACAGGTGATAGGCGGACTCTTTTACCGTTTTGTCGAATCCAATCATGTGCATCTGGAAAAAATTGTGGTAGATAATCGGTACCGAAAGAAGGGGGTCAGCAATGGCCTGATGCTGGAATTTTTTAATCGCCTAAAAAACCAGGAAGTGAAAGTCGCCACAGTCGGGTTTTTGCGGCCGGAGTTCTTCTATAAGTTTGGTTTTAAGATTGAGCACAGTTATGGGAATATGGTGAAAAGGCTCGCGGAGGAACCGGTGACGGATGAGATGTCCCCACCGAATAAATAGCTCACTGATAACCGTAATTTCCAATTTCAAATCCCAAGTCTCAAATAAATCTGCTATGGGATACTGGATGCTCGATATTCTCAGCAGCCTGTAGCATGCAATGCTCCAGCATCCAGCATCCAGCATCAAGCATCCAGCATCAAGCATCCAGCATCCAGCATCGCCTGATTGCGCACCGAAATGGCTTTTTAAAAGCAGCAGGAAAGGGCTAACCTTTTTTTGCATCGGGTTTAAGTTTACGGAGGGGACGTCGATACTAATATTTAGTATTACAGATGTTCCTCCTTAAATTAAGCCTCGGTGTT
>SMXC01000017.1 GCA_004356825.1 Caldithrix sp. | reverse complement strand
TCCGGTAGCGAAAAGCTCCAAAGATAAAGCATGATCCTTTTTGACCCTTTTCAGGATTTTTTTCAGGTCTGCGACCTTCACCCCAAAAACCGGTTCCTTGGCGCCGTTGTTGATGAGCATCTTTTTCGTAGCTGCGTCCCCATAGCCTTTCAGCTCTTTCAGTATTTCTTTGGTTGTATTTTTCATCCCTTCATCTCCGGCAATATAACAACATGGCTAACCTGCAAGCGATGAGTCAGCACTAAACTCTTAAAAAATATGAGTTCACCTAAGGTATAGAACTGCGAAAATCACGCAATGTGAGCTTGTCGGGTTGAGCCAAAAGTTAGACCACTTAGCCGCTTCATGTGCTGGAGCGTTTTATCGTATAAGTTGATATTTTCTCTGTTCTTGAGCTGGATCAGGCGCTTTGCTATATTATCTACTCGTTCTTTCCGGTCTTATCCACAACAACAGCCCCGCCTTTCATCACCCACTTCACATGATTAATGATAACTGAAATATCGGACAGGGGGTCACCCTTCACGGCGACTATATCCGCATAGTAACCGGGTACCACTTTACCCAGGCAATCTTCCATGCCCAGCAGTTCCGCACCATTGATTGTTGCTGTCGCCAACGCTTCAGCGGTTGTCATGCCCGCTTTTACGAACCATTCCAGCTCCCGGGTATTTTGGCCAAACATCGTAAATACGGCATCGGAGCCCATAGCAATTCGGACACCTGCCTTATGTGCCTGTCGGGTTGTTTCCAAATTACGCTGGACAAATTTGTTGAGGTTTTTAGCGATTTCCGGGCCATAGCCATATTCATCCCTGTGTTCTGCATAATAACGATTGTGATCGATGGTAGGCACGTAATAGGTCCCTCTCTTTATCATTTCACTGAGTGTCTCTTGATCTAAATCCACAGCATGTTCAACTGACTCAGCTCCTGCGCGAACGGCATCACGCGCTCCATCCGGGCCATAAGAGTGGATGGCGATCCGTTTCCCCAGGTTGTGTGTTACGTCAACCGCGGCTTTCATTTCCTCATAAGTAAAAGTCTGATTCCCGGAGAGGTCAGATGCGCTGCCCGTTGAGCCAAACATCTTAATCCAGTCAGCGCCTTCAGATATTTGCTCTCTTGCTACACGCATAACTTCATCAACGCCGTTGGCGCCGCCACCTGATTCTGAATTGATGTGCAGACCATACCCACAAACAAGCATCCTGGGTCCGACCATAGCGCCTGAATTAATCAGGTCACGCATGTATATATTGTTAAAATCACTGGCATGCAAGTCGCGTACGGTAGTGACGCCTGTTTCCAGTGTTTTCATGGCATTTTCTTGTGCCAAGAATAAAGTCTTTGCGGCTGGGCGTCTATTCAACTGTTGCCAAGGATTAGTACCGGGCTTTTGATCCCAATAATAGGTCATGTGAACATGAACATCGATCAATCCCGGAATTCCGGTATAGCTGGACAAATCAATGATTTCTACATCTTGTGGAATCGTCCTGATATTCTCACTGACACTCGATATCCGGTCGTTTTCTACCATCACAACAGCATTTAGTATTACCTTACCAGAACCATCGATCAATTTTCCGAATTGAATCGCTTTCTGCTGGCTAATAGTGGGCGTTTGCATTCCGAATAGTGTAGCCAAAAAAGCAAGCACAAAAATAGACCCGGTTTTCATGTAGGAAATACTCCTGGTTTTTTGATTCTGATCTTAGAAGGAAAACAAATAATAATCGCTATAACTTATTCCAAAAGAATAAGTTTATACACTATTTCCAGATAAAAAGGCTTGAACAGCTAAATCACCCGCGCGCTCTTTGCATCGGCTTAATTTGCTTTGCTAGGCATTTAATGTTGATAACCACTACGAACAGAGAGCCTCCTCTTAGGTGAACACCTGGTAAATCTAGAATTTCCCTGTTTTGACGCAGTTGTTGTCGAGACGGCTACCATATCCACAAACTCTAGTTTTACAGTTCTTCAAGGACAATCGGGTCATACATGTAAGCTCTACTGTCCACAATTGAGGAGTCATGCCATCTGATTTTTTATCGTCTTTCTTCAAACCGGAAGCGCTGGTTTGCCTTCTCAACCAGCCGGCGCAACTCTTTGATCGGCTCGGAATTATCGTCAACCTGCAAACGTAAAACAACGTCGTTGTGCAGCCAGACACCGCCATCTTCTTTTACAATTAACATCGCTGCCGACTGCATGCCTCGTTTATCTCCACCGACTTCTTGCCCCGCTTCAAGCGCGGCAAGAAGTCGCAGAGAAAGATGCCCCTCGGCGCTTTCGAAGGCTTTAACCATGTCATTGACCACTGCCTCACCCGCCAGGATATTGCCTTGGGCTGTTACATATTTTCCGCCTTTGTGCCCTGCCCACGCAGATGCCTTGGGGCCGGTGTAGGCCTTGTATTCTCCCCTTGCATTCATTACCGCAAATTGACGCCCGTATTTAGTCCACCGGCCGGGACGCGGATCCGGATCGTTTTCCCATACTCGTTTGACAACTTCTTCGGGTGAGTGACCTTTTCTCAGGAGCTCAAGACATTGGGGACCATAGCTAACATCGACGATAGCCTGGGTTGCCACTATCCCGATATTTGCTTCCCCCCAGAGAACACCGTTCCCAACCGAGAACACGCGCGACTGGACGGCGCCGCCTACTTCGCCGGTCTCGGGATCATAGCCAAGAATGGAGAATGTCGCAATCGGATCCCATTCTGCGGGTCTTTGCCGGGCCTGACTTTGAAGGTTCCATAAAAGCATAATCAGGCTTAGAACCAGCATTACTGCTACCAAAAAAACCATTCTTTTTTTCATTATTCCCTCCTGAAAAACGATTTGGTAAATGCCGAACTTGGTTAATACAATACGGTGTCTGCTGACAAAACCGGCCTTAATGATCGCTTTTTTACTACCGGGATTGCCAGCATCTCAAGAACAAATCGGAACAGCGGCCCGCTCGTAGCAAAAGGCCTTGGCACGAGCCAGAATATAATTTCCAACACCTTTGCAAAGACGCTCTTCAGCCACGATCATACGCAAGTCAGCGTAAGGCTTTTGTGTTTTGCTGATACGACATTCACTTGTTGCTATGAGTTTCATGTTCACGCAGAACACAAATGTAGTGCTTATCCATCAAGGAGCGCGTATACTCCTTTATTCCTCGAATCCGGTTTCGAAACTTTCTGTGTCCAACGCCCGCTTGTGGCACAAAAGTGTTCGAAGGAATCGAACCATGAAGCCATTCTATCGGGTAATAGCAGGAGCATTTTCAATATCCTTCTATCGCATGCGCTAGATTAGGGAATACTGATCTCCTCTCTTGCCCGCACATTAAAAGCAAAATCAACTGAAAATCCTTTAACTTTTTCTCCGCCTTTATAATTCAAGGTGGCCAGTCCTTCACCAGCGACGGTGAAAATGAGGCTCGTTTGATACATGCCCGGATTACGTCTTGATCCGCGTGCGTCAAAGGGCCCAAATTCTTTACCCGCAAACTTGATAGTGACTTGTAAATCTTTGAGGCCAGAGACAGGTTTCTCCGTTTTGGAATCCCTAAACCGCCACCTGAGGTACTGACGCTCTCCGGTCAACATGGGTTCTGGCTCCCCACCAAAGCTAACGCTCATGTCGCCGACATTTTTTCTTTCATGCGAAATAGTTAAAGCTGGAAACAAACAGGTTGACAGTATTAAAACGCTTAGTATTGTTCTCATTAATCCTTCTCCTTCTTAATATTGGATATTTTTGTAAAAGTGGATCTAATTCTGTTAGACAAACCTAATTTGAGCCTATTGATAATTCTTCCTACTCGTTGCCGTATGCCACTCACTGTAGTCACGTCACCCATCGTCTCGCATCTATTTGTTCCGCGCAGGATTACCCGGTGGGCCAAGCAAGCGGGGAATCCTGCGCGAGCGTGAGTATCATATCTTTTTTCCTATTAGGCATAACTGTTCGGCGCTCAGCTACAAGCGGCGCCAGCCACGAGCGCTGAGCAGTTCAATGATAGATACGGCGCATTTGTCCGCTGAACGCGGCAAATGTGATACCTGGTTGAATCGTCGCGGTCACAATGAAGTGCGCGATGATGACCGGGGCCAAGCTGCGGTCACCAACGACATAGACCAGCCCCAGCGCAGTGCCGAGCGTTCCTGTTGCGATCATCGTACCGATGCCGACGGAAACACGACCGGTCATGATTCCCCAGATCCCGTGAGCCAGGCCAAAAACTAATCCCGAAGCGACCACCTGGACTACGGCAGGCCAGCCAGCTCTCATTAGCGCGTCCATCAGGAAGCGACGAAAGAAGGCCTCCTCGACAAGAGCCGCAGCCACCGCGAGAAGAATCCCCAACAGCTTGAAGAGCGATACGGCGCGCCAATGTTCGCAGACTAGGGGAATATTTCGGACTGCGTAGGCAGCATAGAACACGGCAACGACCAAACCCAGGGACCAAGCCAGAAGAGTTCCCGGCGGCCCGGAGGCGAAACCGAGATCCCGGAGAAACCGGGGTGGAACGCCGATAAGCATGAGCGCAACAGGCCACCACATGACTCCTCCTGCGAGAATCATGAACAGCGCACTGTTTCGTTTGACGGCTGGATTTACAGGAGTTGCCATTCGTTTGCCCCCGGCTCGTTAGTGGACGCAGTGCGCATAATTTATGCTCAGTCGCACCAGGATTTCCAGGCACTGGGCTTTGAAAAACTATAGACCTTTAAAAAGTCTCCAAACTCTGAAATCGCGCTAGAGCCCTGGTGTCGACTGAAGCAACGAGTTAGGCCACATATTAATATAGTCGGAATCATTGTTCTGAAAACTTGCAGATTTCTACGACCTTACTTTCAGCGTTTTTATACGGGATTAAAGTTGATTCATTTTTGATAAATTCGATAAGTTCTTTTCTAACTTTTTCGCTTTCCACAAGTACTGCTACTAAGTCGTCGTCATTAAATTTCAGATTAAAGCGTTGAGGCAAGAAGCAGTTTTTTATTGCACCTTCATATTCATCAGGATTACTCTTAAGATCGAAGTCCGCGACATATTTGATAGAACGCCACTCTCTTTCATCATACAGAACTTTGTTTTTAACGAGGGTTTTGTTACTTGGACATTCAAAATCATCCTGAAATATTCGCATAAAAGAATCTCTGTATTCCAATTCATTATGTAGATCGATTATTCGTTTACTTAACGTTCTTATATAACGAATAAACTGGTTGGATATGCCATGTCTATCTAAAGCACTTTTATAATCACAGAATTCGTTTTCTAGACGAGTGACCTCGTCCTTTAAAGATGGATCTAATAGCATGTCCTCAGCAATACTCTCCGATTTCAATTTCTCGTCATCTGCCAGCAGAGAAAATATCATATAATCCAGTACAATAGTATCAAAGTCATTCGCATTTTCTCTTATCTCCCTGAATCTGTTCTTAAGTCTAATGTAGTCATTAGTAACGCCCCGTGAGTTTTGGTGCACATAACAAACGGGTGAAATACAATTCTTCATGCTCCATTCTTTTGTCATGACAAGGGCATTATTTCCATAACATTTCTGGTGGTACTTTGAGTCTTCTATTCTAACGTCAGAAAAGCAAACAATAAAGTTGTACTGTTTCGAATTCCGAAATGGTATATTTTCATCCCATAAATTGTGTCGAAATCCATTTCTTAATATTAGTTTGATTATTTCAGGATTTCTCTTAAAGTGATATAGGTGGTCGGAACTAAGACGCTTCTTTTCAGAAAAAAAGGTATGAGGACTCTTCCCTGTTATCGTCTTTTAAGTTCAGCAATAATTTCAGTAATCCAACTCATCAATTACGAAAACTCTCATTCGTGACTGCCTAACGCGTTTTTCAGCCGTTGCGGGATTCCGGAGCACCTAAGTTGCTGTTCAGAAAGAACGTCGGAAAGGCACACACCTCTGATTTCACGCAACAGCCCCGCAATCGGCTGCAAAAAAATGTGTACGCCCGGCATGGGCATGAACTAATGGGGTGTAAGTCCCCTGTAAGTGAACCTCTGTATTTTAATATTATTAAGGTACAGTAATTACTAGCGAAAGGCAACTGCAAAGCC
>SMXC01000292.1 GCA_004356825.1 Caldithrix sp. | reverse complement strand
TATCTGGAGAAAAGCCGGCATTATAATTATTACTTCGATTATCTAAAAGACCTTACCTTTTATGATCGGGAATATTGGGCGCACTTGAAAACAAAATTTAAACGCGAGTACAAGGAATTAGTCAAAGACATATCTGAAGTGTCTGCCATCAAACTCTTTTTTCTGGGGAAGGTTGAAGACTTTAATCGGGTATTAGAGCAGTTAGAATTGACAGAAAACAACTATGAGATTTTCGCCGAATCGGACCATAACGAAAAGGCCCTTGATATGTTGATGAGAGAGGGGCGGATTCATGATGTGAAAATGATTTTGGTAGATAGAAAAGAGTTCTTAAAACTGGCGCAGTTATTTGAACGATATGGGTTCATCGATGACGCCGCGCACTACTATGGCGTCGCAGGGCAGCATGAAAAATCAGCCCCAATGTTCGAGAAAATTGAAAGATTCGGTAAAGCGGGGGAGGCCTATTACAAAACGAGTAACTATGAAAAAGCGCTGGAGATGTACATGAAAACTGGCAAAAATAAAGCAAAGATTGCTCAGGTTTATGAGAAACTCGGAGAGTACACCAAAGCTGCGGAAATTTGGAAAGAGCTTGGTAAGCCAAGGAAATATCAGAAGTGTATGGCGCAGTTGAACAGCATGAAGCTTTGATGCGAGAAGCACGAAATGGCCTACAAGGTGAGTGTTTAGCCATATCTCTCTCTACAATAAGTGAATGCCGAATTTTTCGAAAGATTTGACCGTCACCTTTTTGATGACGGTCAAATTATCCACATTTTAATTCAGTGCAAGCAGCGCAGCCTTCTTAACAAGCTGAACAAATTCGGAACGGTATCCTTCCAAATCCTCGCCTTTTCCCTCTTTGGCCAACTTCAAGGCGTGTTCATAACTGGCCTGACCCTTAAACTCCGAATCCCTGAGCAACATACCGAATTCTGCAACCGCGGCAGAGAACTTAAAATTATTTGAGCTTTTTGCCAGTTTGGTGGCTTTGTCTTTGATAACGATTGACAGCAGCTGGCTTGTATCCTCTTTAGGTCTTTTATATCTGAGCTTAACGGTCATCAATTCGTCGGAGCCCGCCTGATTGGTTATCTGCCCTTTCTGATATTTCAACTCATCAACACTTTTGATAAAATCGCTTTTCACACCAACGGGAATGATTTCGTAAAGCGCGGTCACCGTATGTCCAGCGCCCAATTCGCCAGCATCCTTCTTGTCGTCGTTAAAGTCTTCGCTTTTCAGCATACGGTTTTCGTAGCCAATCAAACGGTAAGCCTGTACTTTAGCCGGATTGAATTCGATCTGAATTTTCACATCTTTAGCAATGGTAAACAAGGTCGCACGCATTTCTTTTACAAAAACTTTGTTAGCTTCCATGATATTGTCGATGTAAAAATAATTGCCATTACCTGCATTGCTGATACTTTCCATTCTGCCGTCTTTGTAATTGCCCATGCCAAATCCGCAGATGGTCAGAAAAATACCGTCGTTTCTCTTTTCTTCGATTGTGCGCACCAATTCAGAGGTCGAAGAAACACCAACGTTAAAATCCCCGTCTGTGGCGAGAATAACACGGTTGTTGCCATCTTCAATCAAGTTTTCTTTAGCGACTTTGTACGCGAGTTTAATGCCCGCGCCGCCGGCTGTAGAGCCGCCGGCCTCTAGTTTGTCAAGTGCGCTTAATATAGTGGACCGTTCCTTTGCTGGAGTTGATGGCAAAACCAATCCTGCCGCACCGGCATAAGCAACAATGGCAATTCGATCTCGATCATCCAGATTCTTGACCAGAAGCTTGAAAGCTGATTTTAAGAGCGGCAGTTTGTTCGGCGACCTCATCGAGCCGGAAACATCCACCAGAAAAACCAGGTTGCTCGGCTTCATCTCTTCATAATTCAGCTTTTTACCTTGCAGGCCGATGTGCACCAATTTATGGTCCGGATTCCACGGTGCCTGCGAAACTTCCGTCATGACTGAAAATGGGTGTTCGCCTTTCGGGTCTTCATAATCATAATTGAAGTAATTGATCAATTCTTCGATTCGCACCGCATCTTTGTAGGGCAATCGCCCGGAATTCAGAAAGCGGCGCACGTTTGCATAAGACGCGGCGTCGACATCAATCGAAAATGTCGACAACGGATTGGTTCCGGGACTCAGGAAGACGTTGTCGTTGATTTTGCTGTACTCCTCGGTATTGTGCAAAACCGGCGGCAGAATATCCGCTCTCGCTGACATGAACTCACCGCCAGCAGTCATAGATTTTGACATTATTTGCAGGCGATCAAGAGGCATATTTTTTACTTTGCGCTCCCGGGTCGTTATAGCCACTTCTTCGATTCTAACTAGTTGGTCTGCTTCCTGATTTTTTTGAGCGTCTTTCTTAGAGTCCTCAACCTTCGGGACTTCTACTTGCCTTTCAGGTTCCTTTTCAGCTTGCACCGGCTTGTGAGTGCTGCGGCATCCTAAAAATATGGTTGTTAAAATACAAAATATAAAAACATATTTTTGCATGGCACTTCTCCTTACTTTTTCTTATTTTAAACTGTTAATTGATTTACCTTTTGCCCATTAATGCCATTAACTGAAGAAAGGTGAATGAGAAAAATTATTTTTTTGCCGGAGCAGAAACTCCTCAACCGAATCAAAAGCAACGACCGCGCGGTTTTGGGTGAGCTTTTTGTGCGGTATAAAAAATTAGTCGCAAGCTATATCTCAAAACATGGCGGCGATCCTTCGGATGCGGAGGACATGCTGCAGGAAGCGATTATTGTGGTCTGGCAAAAGGCCTGCTCCGGAAAGTTTGAGCTGAAGTCAAAATTGAGTACCTATATTTTGGCGATTGTAAAAAACAAATGGAGCGCCGAAATGCGCAAGCGCAGCAAATTTTCCCCAGAGCTGCCGCAGGATATTTCGGACGGGAATCCTTCAACTTTAGAGGGTGTTATTAAAGCTGAAGAAATAGCGACGGTCAGAAAAGCACTGGATGCACTTAATCCGATTTGCAAAGAGCTGCTGATGCTTTTTTATTTCGAAGAAAGAAACTTGCGGGATATTGCAAGAATTTTGGGATTTGCAAACCCGGAGGTGGCAAAATCCAAAAAATACCAGTGTAAAAAATCGCTGGAAACAATGCTAAAACAACAAACGGCAAATGCCGAAAGGAGAATTTGATGAAATGCCAGGACATTCTCCAAAATGAGTTTCATGAAAAATATATTCTCCAACAGCTTGAGGACTCCGAGAAAGCAAAATACGAACTGCATTTAGAAGAATGCAAAGACTGCCAGGCAGAACTGGAAAATCAACGAATATTGATTTTTGGAATTCGGGAGGCCGGGGTCGCGGAGATGAAAAATGAGATCAAGCATCAGGTTGAGATTGGCGAGCTGAATCACCCGGGAATGACCTGGGGCAGGATATCGAAAATTGCGGCCGTTCTATTCATTCTTGTTTTAACGCCCGGGGTAATAATTTATTTAGGCAAAAGCAACCCGCAGCTTGTGCCGGCATTAGAACAGAGAACACAGCCTGCACCGGCAAACATTCCCAGTTCAGCCGCTGATTCCGCAACCGAGAACAGTCGGGATATAATACCGATCGAAATGATATTGGATGCAGATTTAAAAGTTTTAAAAAATCTTCAGCAGAAAGGTACAGTGGGAAACAAAGTATTTAATAAAAATGAATTCCCGAAAGTAGATGCTCTAAAACTTGCCTCTGAGGAAAACAAAAAACCGAAAATAACAACCGGGATGGATACCCAGGAAACGCCGATTCGAGCCGAGCCTGCTCAATCTCAAATTGCATTAAAAGCAGAGAGTTCGACTTTTAAAGATGAAAAAGTAGCTGGGTACTTAAAATCAAATTTAGCGGCCACACCGCAGGAACCACAGCCCAAACCGCAAATAGATGATCTCATCGACACGGAAAATGTGCCGGGGGTTGCTAATTATTATCGCGAAAGTCGAATTTACCTTTATGAAGCGCCGGTGGTCGGTCTTAAAAAGAAAAGTCTATCCCGGCAGCGGAATACACTTATGTTTAACATGAGAAAATCCACAGAACAAACGTTTGCAGATCTACGATTTATTTCAAACGGGCACGTTATTCTTGTACATCTTAAAACGTTCGAAGATGAAGCAGCCCAGGAAGTCTTGGTACGAGCAATAGATTCCCGGTTGCCAAAATCTTTTGCGGTAGAAATTATTACACAGGATTCTCTAAATTTAGAAATGAATTGGCTGGCTGGATCTGAACTTTTCAAAATGAACCCTGAAGAAATCAAAGTCGAGATATTAAATAAACAAATTATGAGGATTATTCTTGAGAATAAATATATTTATGAAACTGACCTAGGAAAAAAAACTAATACTGCCATTTTAAAGGAATAAGCTCTAAAGTGGCATGCAACTCCTATCACTTCCCGCCTAATAGGATTCATCTAACCATCGTGAAAAAAAGCCAGTAAATAAACTACCTCAGCAAAGCATCAGGGTCTTTTTAACCGCAAGTGTATACTATGAAACGCACTTAAAAGTCGAAAGAAATCTCTAAATTCTATGCAGACCGAAAACTTTTAGTTTAACTTTGCGTAATTTTGAATTACTTGAACTAAAACAAGGAGGTCTAGAACATGAGCACACGGTCGAAACTTTGTCGTCGATTACAAGATTATCCTGCCTGAAAATTTAGAACTCGATGCCGATAACATTAACGTAATATGACCATCGAAAATATAAAAAATAACGTCGATGTGGTCAATGTCAACGGCAATATTGATTTAAATCTGTTTGTTGGAAATGCATTCGCCGACGTGTTGAATGGGCTCATCAGGGCTAAAGTAACCATGCTTCCAAATGGCAGCATTCACATGGGCACTGTAAATGGCAACATCAATACGACCGGATTTTAATTGGCAAACTTCTTTCCAAATCGCAACAATAACTTAATAAGAATCTGAAAAAGCCAATCCTTCCATAAATTAGTTCGAATTAATTCAACCTTTTAAGGAGAATATTAATGACAGCGGTATTTACTCTAACTTTGTCGATCATCATGTTCCTGCCGGTAATAAACCGGGCTCAGGAAACTTCTACCTTCCAAATCATCCAAACTCAAATTTTTAATGCGAATTGCATTACTTGCCACCAATCCGGAACATCCTTCGCAAGGCAGTCGGGTCTAATATTAACTCAGGATAATGCGTATAGCAACCTGGTTGATGTGGTGCCCAAGAATGCGGCGGCTGCCGCCGACGGGCTTGTGCGGGTAGCTTCTGAGGGCGGGGAATTTGCACCACACAAGAGCTTTTTATGGGAAAAAATTAATGCCCCGGAGCAAAATCATTTTTACCAGGATCACCAAAACTACGGCTCTCTGATGCCTTTAGGACTTGATTACTTAACCAAC
>SMXC01000291.1 GCA_004356825.1 Caldithrix sp. | reverse complement strand
GAATAAGGGTCGACTTGTCGTCCATCAATCCACTTTTTACAAACCCAAAGTCTGGCGCGCTTTCGCCGGCAGCTTAGAAGCAACCAGCCGGTGAGATTCCGAAATCAAATCCTCAAGCATTTCCCCTGGCAGTACCTCCAGGTCTTCGACAAGAACCCAGTTATAGCGGCCAACGTAAGGCGCCGATATGATTCCGCTCTTGCCGGTGAGCGTACTAAACATGGCCGGCGTCGTCTTAAAGCAGACTTTCGTGTTGTCCCCCTGATCGAAAACCGCAAACATTTTATTCCCAACTGAAAAGACCAGGTCTTTGCCCCATTTGATATCTTCAGTTGCCTTGGGTAAGTTTCGGCAGAATGAAATGAGGGGCTCTGCGTTCATATAAATTTATTTCTTGTTTAAAGAAGACAGGATCAGTAAATCCCGGTCAAAAATATAACATCTTCAAATTACTTATTGCTAAAATAACATGTCCTGCTTACAAGTCAAAGGAATTCTGTGAGTTGGGTGTGATTCGGCGGGAATTCTAAGTTTAAGAAGTTGCCGCTATAATGTCATATAAAACCATCATTATTCGCTTAGATTACCTAAAATGATGGATATATACATCATTAAGTACTTTTTCCTTGACAGCTATTTTTTTTAGTTGTATATTGTCCGCCAGAAGCATCACTAATAGATAAAAAAGACATTAATGAAGGCTGAGGCAGTCATTATGAATATACATGGCATGAGTGATCGCGCGATCCTGCGAGAAATCGGGTTGCGTCTAAAACGGTTGCGGTTGGATAAAAATTTATCGCAGCAAAAATTGGCCGAGGTGGCAGGTCTGAATCGCACAACCATTGGCGAGATAGAAAGAGGCGCTCCCGCAAGCCTTCTAACATTTGTCCAAATTTTGCGTGGTTTGGACGCCCTTGAAGAATTGAATTCTTTCCTGCCGGATCCGGAGATCAAGATAAGTCCTCTGCAACTTGCCAAACTGCGGGGAAAGGAACGCCGCCGGGCTTCACCGAGCAGAGAAAAAAAGCAAGAAGGGGAGTCTGATTGGTGAATAAAGATAAAACAGCCAGTGTCAATCTATGGGGAATGCCGGTCGGCGCTGTTGCATGGAATGCTGAGAAAGAATTCGCAGCGTTCGAGTTTGACAAAAGATTCCTTGACAAAGGCCTGGATTTAGCGCCTCTAAAAATGCCGCTTTCCGAAGCCCGCCGTGGAACCATATTTGAATTTCGCACCCTGCCGAAAGATACATTTAGGGGACTTCCCGGAATGCTTGCCGATGCTCTGCCTGATAACTTCGGTAACAGGATCATCGATGCCTGGCTGGCACGACAAGGACGTACATCGTCAAATTTCAGTCCGGTAGAACGGCTTTGTTACACCGGCAAACGTGCAATGGGCGCCCTGGAATTCGAACCGAGCTATAACGCAGTTGAGCAGTCGGTCCCGGTTGAAGTCGGTGAACTCCTTAAGCTTGTCCAGGAAGTGGCCAGGGAACGTTCTGAACTTCTGGAAAATCTCTCGAAAAAACCTTCAGAAGCTCTATTAAACATTATTCGTGTTGGCACTTCTGCCGGAGGAAATCGACCCAAGGCCGTTATCGCGTTGAACGATCAAACAGATGAAATTCGTTCAGGCCAGGTTGATGCACCGAAAGGTTTCGATCACTGGGTTTTGAAATTCGATGGCGTCACCGACTCATCATTGGGAGACCCTGCGGGATATGGTAGAATCGAGTTTGCATACTACAAGATGGCCGTTGCATCGGCTATTGAGATGGCCCAATGCCGCCTGTTGGAGGAACATGGACGCGCTCATTTTATGACCCGGCGATTTGACCGATCAAAGAATGGTGGGAAGCTGCACATGCAAACACTTAACGCAATTGCGCATTTCGATTTTTATGATCCCGGCGCCTATTCCTATGAACAAGCCTTTCAGGTCATGCGCGAGCTGAGGCTGCCGTATAAGGCTGCTGAGCAGCAATTTCGGCGGATGGTGTTTAATGTTGTCGCCCGCAACCAGGATGACCATACCAAAAATATCTCGTTTTTGATGAACAAAAGCGGCGAATGGCGTCTTTCACCAGCCTACGACGTGATTTACTCATATAATCCAAGCGGGCGCTGGACAAGTATGCATCAAATGTCCATTAATGGCAAGCGGGATAATTTTACACGGGATGATTTGAATGCGGTTGGCAGAGAAATGAACATCAAATCGAGCAATCGAATCATTGATGAAATTGTAGAAGCGGTCTCGACCTGGCCTGGGTTTGCCAAAGATGCCGGAGTGGAAAGCTTGCAAATCGAAGCAATAGCAGGAACGCATCGCCTATTATGAGGCCTTTCTTTAATTCATTTTCTTTTTATCCAGCGGACTGATGTCTTTAAAATGTCTGTTGTAACAGCCGTTTTACTCTTTTTAAGTTTTCCGACTGCTCTTAACATCCAAAGACTGCTTTGCGAACCTAAATCTCCATCGTCGGACAGCAGAATCTCAGAGATTATAAAATATCTTCAAATCATGCGACGTGAATTAATCTCCTCACCCTTTGTATCTAAAAACGTTAATGAACACAATTTTTATGATGCGTTTTGGCTCAAACTGAAAAAGATCATTTTTTAGTATGCTTCGAGGGTTTTAAATATTCAATAATGTTATGGATTTCCTCGTTCTCATAAATTTGGTTATCCATTACCCTGGTAACTGCTTCCGATAAAGACCAGCCTAAAGGAAACTTTACTTCATCCTTAAAGAGATTCACATGAAATACGACGCCACTTTCATTTTCGACGAATTCTTTAAGAGCCTTTATTGCATAGGAGGCATGAGCCGAACGAACAGTCAGCATGGTTTGTATGGGAGACAAAATTTCGTATAGAAAAGGCGTCGTACTTTCCAAATTCGCAGGATCAAGGTTTTGCAAATTCTGCTTGGTCTTATCAACCGGATCATTGATGATGATAATGACCAAGGGTTCCAGCTTCTGCCATTTCGAAGTATCCTGCTTGATAGTTCTAAGAATTTCATATGCAGTCGTCGCACCGGAATTATCAAAATAACCACCGTCAACAACGCGCATCGCATGATTAATTGTCCCCGCCGGTACTAATATACGTAAAACGAGCAGAGCTATGAACCGCGGTACTCAACCTAATCTTCCCCTCAGTATATTGGTCAATGTCATAGGCATCTTGAAATTCTTCCGGGTCAATTCTAACATTGCTGGTTATAAGGCGTCTGCCTTTTTCTACCCATGTTCCATTAAAAAAGAGCGATGGGATACGATATTCATGATTATTCTTCCATAGATCATCAAATGAATTACTAAATCGGTTTGCGGTATCTGAAGTATGCATTTCTTTTTGCCAACTCAGTTCCCAGGAACGTTCGATGGCGCGTGAGCGATCCAAATAGGAGATAGGAAACGGCAGTATGCGTTGTAACATGTCACCCGTGAGCCAAGCAGCTATTGCCGGAGCCAGAAAATCCTCATCGAGGATGCGACTGGCATGTTGTTGCAATTTATCGGACATTTCCTCAGCAAGTAGCGATGAAAAAACAGCCGCCCCGAGGCTGCCTCCGGAAACAGAACTAATGGCAAAAAGATCAGAAGAAAAATGTGGGACTTTATCTTGAATTCTAGCCAGTACGCCGGCAGTCCAATATGCCGCCCTGATCCCACCGCCTTCAGCCGCGACGACTATCAAAGGTATTTTACTCTTTTGAGGATTAATGCTTCGCCTCGCTGAATACCAATCATCGAATTGTTCTTTAAAAGCAGGTTTCACGGTTTTCGTGGAATCGAGAACACGTAAACCATGGTTATCGTTCCAACGGCTAAAGACCATTGCAAAAAGAAACGGGATGGTAATCACCGGTATGCGCCATTTAAAACTTAAATAGCTGAGCCATGACCCCATGGGCACCCACATCGCAATACAAAAAAGCAACACGGCGCCTGAGCCGAAAAAGGTAAATAAATTTGGATTAATAACAAACAGCAGAAAGGGTATCGCTGCAATTATTGTAGAAATCAATAGCGTAATTTTGGTTCCTTGGGGAAGATCGTTTAAAAGTACAGGATTGCCCGGGATATTGTCTTGCCTGAACGGGATCGAGCTTATCCAAATTAAAAAGTTTACGTCTGTAGTAAACAAACGCAATAAATAAAGCTGCAAAACCCATAAACAGAAACCCCATTAGCAAAGACGAACCTTTTTGCGCGGCAAAGAAGGTATATGCGAGTGCGAGCAGAGAAACTGCACCTAAAAATCGAGGGGCATGTTCGTTAATTTTAGTCGTAAACTCATCCATTGCAGGGCCGCTGCTAAACCACATGAAAAGCATCACTCGCGCCCAATACCAGATCTGAAATGCCCAGAGAAGTGCAGCCGTCAGAAACCAAACTTTTTTAAGCAATCCGTAACTCGAGACAATAACGACAATATCCTGGCCCTGCGGTACTAATGTTAGCGCTATAAACCCGAATAGCATCACGATAATACTGAATCGAACGATCTTTAATGATGCAACAACAGTTTTAAGCGAGTCCCATCTCTTCCTAAGAAAATTGATCATTGGTCCCTTCCCCTTTCTTAAACTAAGTAAAAACACTTAATCTAAACCTAAACTGTGCCCTGCAAATATCCCTGCCGCTTTTTTTCGACAAATTTCTCAATCGCGTAGCGCAACATGGTGCGCGGCATCTTTTTATAATGCTTTTGCAGGAATTTTTCTTCGACTTCAAGATCGAGTTTTCCGACTTCTCTTAACATCCACCCCACTGCTTTGTGAATTAAATCTTCCTCGTCGGGCAGCAGAATCTCAGAGAGTTTTAAGGTATCGACAAAGTCATTTTTCTTGATGAAAGTATAAGTTGCAATCATGGAAATTCTTCTTTCCCACAAACTTTTTGATTTAACCAATTTATACAGGGGCCTTCTATCCCGCTCAAACAAGTAACCACCCACGATCTGATGCGCAGAGCCGTCAACCAAGTCCCAGTTGTTGATCGAATCCGTGTGACCTAAATATGCGTTATAGATATTCTTCTTCTCTATATCATCTCCTTTTTTAAACAGAGCCACCAGCATAAACAGAGCCAAAAGGCGTTCTTCATGGAATTTAGATTTCAGCAATTTGAGGATCTGGTCAAGCGACAACTCCCGAAATTTTCTTGCGACCTTTCTTGTGACCGGCACCCGAATCCCCAGGAACACGTCCCCCTCGCCATATTCTCCGGGTCCGGTTTTAAAAAATCGGAGTGAGTGCTCGGCAATTTTCGGATTGCTCAATTCTTGCATATGCGCTTTAACCTCTTTGATAGAAACAATCATATTAATCCTTTATCAATTTTGTTATCCGATAGAAGCAATGATAATCTGTGAAATCTGTGCTCAGTTTCTTATTCCATTTGCTTAAGATTAACAATATTGACCAAATCAGTCAAGTCTTTTCACAGCCCGGTCAACTTGACTTTCGCGGCGGTATTAAGTATTTTCAGACCAAAATCAAGAAAGGGAACAGCAGTTGCCAAACCGCCAACTATTTTCGTCAAATATAACCACCATCCTTACCATGATCGGCGTTTCTGTCGGCCTCGGAAATGTCTGGCGGTTCCCATACATGATGGGGAAATACGGCGGCAGCGCTTTCCTCATTATATATTTAATCTTTACGGTGTTATTCGCGATTCCAGCGCTGATGGCTGAGTGGGCTTTGGGCCGAGAAACGCGCAAAGGACCGATTGGCGCTTTTTCCGAGGCGCTGGGTTTACGATGGGGTAAACTTATCGGTTATTTACTTATTCTCACCGTCCTTGTTGCCGACTCCTATTACCTGGTTGTCATTGCCAATGTGATTTTCACAACCTACTTTTCTTTTATTCATGGATTCAGTGAAAACAATATTGGTCTGTTTCAAACACAACTGAGTAACGGGATTTTGCAATATGTCATCGCGGTGGCGACACTGGCCGGGTGTTTGGTTATTATCTATCGCGGATTGAACAAAGGCATCGAATCAATCAGCAAAATATTTGTGCCGTTCTTTTGCGTTGTCATTATTTATTTGGTCATCAATGCATTCTTGTTAGAAGGCGCTCCGGCTAAGTTTTGGACATTTCTTAATCCGGACTTTTCCGTGATGAAAGCAGAGCACATTTTCGCAGCCCTGGGGCAGACTTTTTTTTCTTTAGGATTAGGCGGAACATTTTTGGTAATCTACGGCAGTTACATGCAGCGGGAGCAAAATCTTCCACGGATTGCTATTTTAACAGCTTTTGGAGATGTGGGCGCAGCCGTGCTTGCGTCCTTATTTATCGTTCCGACCATGCTGGTTTTTGGCTTGGACATGACCCAGGGTCCGACTTTGATTTTTTCGACCCTTCCCGAATTGTTCAACGTCATGCCGGGCGGACGAATTCTTGGAAGTGCGTTTCTTTTGTCCCTGTGCATGGTGGCCTTCTTATCCGCTGTTGCGGCTTTGGAAGTCGCAGTTGGTGGTCTAAACGATATTCTTAAAATGAGCCGTAGCAAAATTATTTTGGCGCTCGGAGGTTTGGAACTCATTCTCATGCTGCCCAGCTCACTTTACCCAAATCTCATCGGCATTCTGGATTTGGTTTTTGGGTCCGGCATGCAGGTTTTCGGCAGCGCGCTGGCAGTGCTTGGAGTTGCCTGGGGGTTTGGAAAAAAGAAAGCACTGAATCAAATTTTTGGT
>SMXC01000290.1 GCA_004356825.1 Caldithrix sp. | reverse complement strand
AGCACTAATTCGTTTCGAGGTAGCGGTGAATCCTTTGGCCACGCGATAGCCGTCAAAACGTACTTGTTTTTGCGGGTGATATTCAAGCGTTTCAAAATTTAACGAGAGAATTTCTTTACCGGTTTTTTGATAAAACCCTTTCCGGGTCTTCTGTCCTAGTTGGCCGTTATCCAGCATCTTCTGCAGAATATCCGGTATTTGAAAAATTTCACGAGACTCATCGTCCGGGCAAAATTCGTAAGTGTTTTTGGCGACGTGCGCCAAAGTATCCAGGCCCACAACATCTGCGGTTCGGAAAGTCGCACTCTTCGGCCGCCCGACGATGGTACCCGTAATTTTATCCACTTCCTCAACGGTTAATTTCAGGTCTCGCGCCAACTTCAAACTTAGCATCATACCAAACGTGCCGATGCGATTCGCGATAAAATTGGGCGTATCCTTGGCCATCACGATGCCTTTGCCGAGAACATTTTCACAGAAATTGGCTAGTAATTTAACACACTCGCCTTTTGTCTTCTCACCCGCAACAACCTCCAGAAGTCGCATGTAGCGCGGCGGATTGAAGAAATGCGTCACCAGAAATCGCCTTTGCAGATCTTCCGGCATGCCTTCCATCATATTTTTGATAGAGAGTCCCGAGGTATTGGAAGAAACCACCGCGTTTTCTTTTAAGTATGGCGCTATCCGATTAAAAAGCGAATGCTTGATGTCCAAACGTTCGATAACCGCTTCCAACACCCAATCCACTTCGCGCAGTTTTTCAATGTGGTCATCGTAATTGCAAGGTGTGATAAGGCCGGCCGTTCTGGGATTATAAAAAGGTGCGGGCTTTAGTTTCAAAGCGGTTTGCAACCCCTTTTCGGCTACCTCTTGAGAGACGTCAAAAAGATAAGAAGAAAGGCCTGCATTTGATAAATGCGCTGCCAATTGCGCCCCCATCACCCCGGCACCGAGAACCGCCACTTTTTCGATTTTCTCTACCATGTTCCCTCCTACACGCTCTCGATGATGGTTGCGATTCCCTGCCCGCCGCCGATGCACATAGTAGCGAGACCCGTTCTGGCTTTCTTTTGTGCCATGATGTTCAGCAACGTCGTTAAAATTCTCGCCCCGGAACACCCGAGTGGATGGCCTAGAGCAATCGCCCCCCCGTTCAAGTTGATTCGGTCCATTGGCCAGCCAGCTTTTTCAATGACATAAAGAGATTGTGCAGCAAAAGCTTCATTCAGCTCGATCACATCAATATCACCGATGGTCATCCCAGCCCTCTTCAGGGCTTTTTCAGTCGCTGGAATTGGGCCCATGCCCATACGTTTCCAATCAACACCGGCGAATGCGCGAGCGATTATTTTCGCCTTGGGTTGTAAATCTAACTCGAGCGCCAATTCATTGCTAACCAATAGAACAGCAGCTGCGCCAATTGAAAAAGGACTGCTGGTAGCAGCGGTGACACTGCCGTCTTGCAGAAAAGCCGGTGCCAGTGATTTTATTTTGTCCACGTCAGGCTGCCGCGGCCCTTCGTCCTGTGTGACAACTGCGCCGTTCACTTGAATCGGAATAATTTCTCTTTCAAAGCGATTATTTTTCAAAGCGTCAAGCGCTTTTTGGTGCGAATCAACAGCGAATTTATCCTGTGCCTCCCGGCTTATATTACCGTCTTTAGCGAGATTTTCAGCAGTCTCTCCCATGCCCATGTAAAACTGCATTTCGACTAATTTCGGATTAAGACTCGGATTAAACCCACCCATTGGAATCGAAAACATATCCTCGACACCGCCGCCAATTCCAGCCTCGATGTCGCCGGCTAAAATCGTGCGGTCGACCTGGTGAACTGCGTCCATAGATGAGCCGCAGAATCGGTTGACGACCTTAGCGCCGGCCTGCTCTGGAATGCCTGCCAATATCGACACACCCCGAGCGATCAGCATGCCCTGAGACGCTTCGGGAAAAGCACACCCTAAAACCACATCCTCGATTTTATCTTTAGGAAATTTCGGGTTTCTTTCCAGCAAGCCTTTGATCACTTGCGCGGCTAAATCATCCGCGCGAATACCAACCAACTTGCCGTTTTTAATACCGATTGGACTGCGCGCCGCATCGATTATCACTGTAAATCTAGACATTTTCACTCCTTTAAGCTTTAAAGTTTCTTCAGCCGCTAAGATACAAAGACACCCATGTTCAAATTATAGTTTCTTCAATTCAATTTCTTCTTAGCTTTTCTTCGCGTCTTCGTGGTAAATATTCTTTTAATTTTTCTCGTACAAATTGTCTGCGATTTGACGTTTCAACTCAAAAACATTTGTTGTCAGATGCATCTTTTTATCAAATGTATTTAAATCTCTTAATCCATTTTCCAAATCTTTATTTTCTAAAATTGAAGAAACGATCTTTTTGCATGAAGAACTAATTTCATAGAACTTCTCGGCAGAGAAGACTCGGGCAATTGCCAGCCAATTACGATCAACCTCAGAAGTGGCAAATTTTTGAATCACCCTTTTGAGAACGCTGTCTACCAAGTAAATATCCGAAAACAAGTCGCTAAGCATAGAACCTATCTGCTGCTCATTGGGAAGGTCTTGCCCGTATTTACAAATGGTTTCATTGAAAACATAAAGCACCGCTGCTTTCGCTGCTTCGATTCCACGTTTTTCCTTAGAAAGAACGTCCAAATGATCATCCGTCCCGGCGAGCCCATTGCCATTTTCTTTTATTTTCTCTCTAATCGGCAGTTCTTCCATCAGCGCTTTTTTCAAGAAATAACCTGAGATGATTTGACGATTGATTTCATTGGTTCCTTCAAAAATTCTATCAATGCGATTATCACGCAAAACAGAGGCCATAGGATACTCTTCGATAAAGCCGTAGCCGCCGTAAATTTGCAGACCTTTGTCGGCCACAAACCACAAAGTTTCACTCCCCACTACTTTACAAATCGAGGCTTCGATGGCGTAGCTTTCGATAGCTTCGGCAACTCCGCTGTCATAGGTCGCTGAGGACTCATCGATTTCAGAGACCGCATCGTCGATGAGCCCGACGGTTTTGTAAATAATGCTGTCGAGGGCAAAGGTGCGAATCGACATATCCGCAAAATATCCTTTAATGACGTCAAAATTTCTAATGGACTGACCAAACTGTCTTCTTTCGGAGGCGTATTGCAGCGTCTCTTCAATTGCAGCTTTGCAGCCCCCCAAGGTAGCGGCTCCTAATTTAAACCGGCCAATATTTAGTGTGTTAAACGCAATCGCTGCCCCCTGGCCGATTGCCCCCAGAACGTTTTCAACCGGTACGTGAACATTTTCCAAATAAACGGTGCAGGTTGAAGAGCCCTTGATGCCCATTTTGTTTTCTTCGGGGCCGATGGACAAGCCGGCTGAATTGCGTTCAACAATAAATCCGGTAAATTTCCCGGTCACGGTGGCAAAAATGATAAACAGATCCGCCCAACTGGCATTGGTGATGAACTGCTTGGTACCATTCAACACGTAGTTTTGGCCATCTTCTGAAAGAACAGCCTTGCTTTTGGCGGCGAGAGCATCTGAACCGGACTCGGGTTCTGTCAAACAGTAGGCGGAGACAAGCTCAGCGGTGCCGAGCTTCGGCAGATATTTCTCTTTTTGGGAATTGCTACCAAAAAAGACGATCGGCAGGGTCCCGATTCCAGAATGCGCGCCCATCGTTGTAGAAAATGAGGCACATAACCCGAAACCCAAAGTTTCCGCTACAATAGCAGATGTAACTTTGTCGAGGCCAAGGCCCTCATATTTTTCTGGAATATCGACGCTCAAAAGGCCGAGTTCGCCGCATTCCCTCAGCAGTTCCAGAGAGAGATCTTTGTTGTATTTCTCGATCTTCTGCTTGTTAGGACGAATTCGCTCTCTGGCAAATTCCTCTACGGTTTTAGCGATTTCTTCTTGTTCAGGTGAGAATTTCTCGCGAGTAAAAATTTCTTCGGTGCAGATTTGTTTGGTAAGAAAATCACCGCCGGTTTTCATGATGTGCGTCCTTTCAATGTACCTTGCTGAGTCCATTCAATTACTCGATTCGATGCCTGAGCAATCGAATCGTCAATCTACTTATTAAAAAAGGGAGGCAAACTCTCCTCCCTCTGAAAATGCTATACCTGCAATCTGTAAATTTATCGGAATTTACTCCTAACGATCTTCAATAGGTTTATAATCAATCTTTATCGGTCCCGTGTAAACGGCTCGCGGTCTGAACAGGCGATTGTCTGCCAAATATTCCAGGGCTCTTGCCGTCCACCCGGCAATTCTGCTGACGGCAAAGATAGGCGTAAACATATCCGTGTCAATGCCCATGGCTTTGTAAATGATTCCCGAGTAAAAATCAACATTGGGGAAAATCTTTCGCTCCTGGCCTAATTCAGAAACCACGACTTCTTCCAGTTTTGCGGCGATCTCATAAATGGTTTTGTTCTCAGCACTCTTTTCAGCCATGAGCTTGGCAATCGGGCCGAATATTCGCGCGCGCGGATCGTAAGCTTTATAAACGCGATGACCAAATCCCATGACCTTCTCCTTGGCAGCGCGTTTTTTTTGATACCAGGAATCGACATTTTCAACACTGCCGATTTCCCGCAAATTGAGCACAACCTGCTGGTTGGCGCCGCCATGGAGTGGACCTTTTAAACTGGAGATTCCGCCGACCACTGAGCTGTACATATCCGACAGGGAGGAATTGACGACCATCGTCGTAAAAGTCGATGCATTCATACCATGATCAGCATGCAATATCAGCGAAACATCCATGATGCGCTCGTTCATTTCATCGGGTACGGTTCCCGACAACATATAAAAAAAGTTAGCCGCATGGCTCAATTCCGGATTCGGCGTTAACGGCTCTTTCCCTTGCCGGATTCTGCCAATCGCGCCCGCTAAGGTCGCCATTTGTGAAATTAGCTTGAGAGATATTTCGGTTTCATTTTCAACGGAAATGTCTTCGGAATTTGCATCTAAATTCCCCAGCATGGAAACTGCGGTTGCCAAAGCTGACATCGGGTGGCTCGATTCTGTGGGAATCATTCTTAAAACATCGAGGACTGGCTGTGGAACTCGTCTGTATTTTTTAAGCTGTTCGTTAAAAATGCTCAACTCAGAAGAGCTGGGCAACCTTCCGTGTAGCAACAAATGGCAGGTCTCTTCATAGCTCGATTTTTCTGCTAAATCAAAACAATTAAAACCGCGGTAAATCAGCCACCCTTTAGCGCCGTTGACATACCCAATTTGAGTTGTATTTGAAATTGCCCCTGCCAGGCCTCTGTGTAACTCTACTTTAATTGGCCAATTTATCTCTTCGGTTAGCCCAGGTTCGGGTTCGGAATCGGTTTCTCGCATGGCTTTTTCAGCAGCTTGCCGAATCAATTCATTCACTTCCTTTGCACTCATTTGCGTCTCCTTGGTCGTGTGAAGAAATTTCCTTTAGTCCTGTCCTATTAATTTTCGTCTTTTGAGGAGGTTAACTTTAGTTTACAAAAACTTTAAACGTCTTGCGACACTAACAGATTTGGGTGCAAGAAACTTCTAAAATTCTAAGACTTTCATTGTTTATAAAAAAACTTTTAAAAATCGTTTTAAATTCCAAAAAGATTTCTAACCTGAACAATTCATGAAGTTCCATTTAAGTCAAAAGATCAACTTTTGTCTCGCCGGAGTCGTCGGGCATCCATTCCCTGCGTCAAGTTGGTTATTTGTAATAAATTTTTGCCTGCCGCGGGAATGACGACTTTTAAGGTTTGTGAATTAACCAGGCTAACTATTCTGAAAACTACTCCACTTCGATTCAAGCTCCGGGTTCTGCAGTGTGTCCATAATATAATCTGCATATTCCTGGCCACTGGCACCGGTAGAGCGACCGGTTATGGTTAGCTTTTTCTCAAACTGGCCGCAAATATCCAACGCCATTTCCAATTTTCTGGCTCCGTCCTCGTAGCCGATATGTCTGACTAACATACCTGCCGCACGAATCATACTGGCCGGATCGGCATACTGTGCCCGGCCTTCATCGACCATGCGTGGGGCGCTGCCATGAATGGCTTCAAACATAGCGTACTGTTTGCCGATGTTTGCGCTCCCCGCCGTGCCAACGCCGCCTTGAAACTCAGCTGCTTCGTCGGTGAGAATGTCGCCATATAAATTCGGCAGCGCCATCACTTTAAACTGGGTCCTGCGTTTTGGATCTATCAATTTGGCAGTCATTATATCAATATACCAATCATCGCAGTCAATTTCCGGGTATTCTTTAGCAATTTTGTAACCGATTTCCAAAAACTTACCGTCAGTGGTTTTGACCACGTTTGCTTTAGTCACCAAGGTGACTTTATCGATATTGTTTTTATGGGCATATTCAAAAGCCAGGCGGATAATCCGTTCAGATCCCTGCTGGGTCGTGACCGTAAAATCAATCGCTAAATCATCTGAGACATTTATGCCGTTGCTGCCCAGGGCGTAGGCACCTTCGGTGTTTTCCCTGAAAAAGATCCAGTCAATACCGTCGGCGGCTACTTTCACGGGTCGCACATTGGCGAATAAATCAAGCTCTTTACGCATGGCTACATTCGCACTTTCGATATTTGGCCAGGGATCGCCTTTACGGGGTGTTGTAGTGGGCCCTTTGAGAATAACATGGCACTTCTTCAACTCTTCCAGAACATCATCGGGAATTGCCTTGCCTACCTCAGCACGTTTTTCAATGGTCAAGCCTTCGATAATCCGAAATTCGACTTTTTCCGCGTCGTGTTCCTCTTTAAGTAAAAACCCTAACACCCGTTGGGCTTGCTCCGCGATAAAGGGTCCAATTCCATCTCCGCCGCAAATTCCAATAATAATAGGGCTCAAGGAACCATAATTCACCCAGTCGATCTCCTTTTTCATCGATTCAACACGCTTTAACTGCTGTTTAATTAAATTTGCGAAATGATTTTTGGCTGCATCCATGTCAACGTTGTTCATTCAACTCTCCTTCTCTTCTCGTCCCTTTTGTTGAAACTCAGTTTATAAAATAAAATTACGAATTACGCTTTTCTACGCTCTTGCGGTTAATAATAATAAATATAACATTCCGAACACGACAATCAAGTAAAAATTCAGTAAGAAATTCAACAGGGACGGCCGAAAACGCTAACCTTGTTATGCTCATTTTTAAGGACTTATATCATAAGTCGCATCGCGGATAATGGGTATCTTTTTGATTTAACTTTTTAGCAAAGGTTGACTTTTGTTTGCAGAAATTCTAAACTTATCAACTGTTTAAATCGAATATTATTATGCCATTTTACTCACTACTCGATCCGCCGATTAACAGCTTCAAGGGACAAATTATCTCCGTCATCGGTGGTGGTGGCAAGTCGTCTTTACTGAAAAAGATCGGCCAGGAATTAGTTAAACTTAATTTGAAAGTCATTCTGACAACCACCACAAAAATTGAGCCTTTCCCAAATACCGCAGTGGTTCTGCTTCAAGGTCGCGGCGAAGATATCCGCGAAGAATTGACTTATATGCTTGACGAGCTCAAAATAATAATGGTCGCGAAAAAACGTTACCATGGGAATAAGCTTGTTGGAGTGAATCCGGAAGTCGTTCAAAAATTTAAAAAGTACGCAAATATTGTCTTAGTCGAAGCCGACGGCGCCAGGCAGCGTCCTTTTAAAACACACATGCCCCACGAGCCGGTCATTCCGGCAGCAACAGATAAAGTCATTATCGTGATTGGATCCGAAATTGTCCACAAGCCTTTGAATGATGAGACCGTGCATCGGGCTGACTTGTTTGCCAAAAAATGGAATATGGAATTGGAAGCAAAGTTGACTCCAAAAATTATTGCAAAGGAACTGCTATCGACGGCCGGCTATATTGGTAAAATACCACTCACCTCAAATGTCGCTATCTTTATAAACAAAACCGACCTGAATTTAGATCGGGCGAAATCGCTGGCAGAATATCTAATGAAAAAATGTGATTATCCCATCTTTTTGGGGAGCATTAAAAATAATTCGATCGTACAGGTGAATCCTCATCAGACAACTGAAAGGTTTGACCTTGTTTAAATCCATACAGAAAGAGCAACTTAAAGTACCCGGCCATCAAGATTATATGCCGGATTTGCGTGAATTCGTAACCCGTATAGGTAGAAAATACGGTTTGGCGGAAAAACTCATCAACTCTTTTAAAATAGCAGTCGATGAGGCTGCCACAAATATCATCGAACACGGTTACCAGGATCAACAAAGTCACATAACGATTCAGGCAATTGTAAAAAGAAAGAACATCACAATTGTACTGATTGATCAAGGTCCTTTCTTTGATCCCAATTGGGCAGACGAACCGGATCTTTTAGTTTCGGCTGAAGCCGGCGACAGACCCCACCTTGGAATTTTCCTCCTGCGAAAATTAATTGACAAGATCGACTATGTTAAAACCGATGCGGGCAATGAACTCCGGCTGACAAAATACCGTCAAGCTGCCAACAGATCGCCCGGGCTCAAGTCTGCACTTCTTCAGCTTCGAACTCTAAGTTCAGCATATTTTCTACCATCGCTTGCTATATTTACACTTTTAACAATATCTCTCTTCTTTTATTCTTACAATAAAATGCAGTTCAAACGGGTTTCTGATTTTCTTTTTGCCGGGCAAGAGATATCAACGAGGATTGCCAATCATTTAAGCTCGGCGAGAGCGGATTTTCTGAGATCGGCCGATGGGGCAATTTATTTAAACAGCTACCTCCAGCCTATTTATGCAGAAAAAGTATGGCAAATTCACACCATTTCTGTCGTAGACAGCAGTGGTAAAATGCTTTGGTCAACTAAATCAGCAGAAATTCAAATGCCATTTAAACGGCCTGCAGGAGTCACATATATCGCCGAGGGTATCCATACCTATTTGATCGAAGGTGTGTCAGTTTATGAGTTTGAAAAACCGACATCCCCCAAAAAAAAGGACTTCTTTTCCGGGAAAATTCGCGTTTTGTTTTTAAAGAACTACCTGGATCGCCAAATTAAAATAGCAGAATTTCGTTATCTTAGGAATGGTCTAATCGTTCTCGGAATTGGTTATATAGCAATTGCGTTTTTAGTTTATATATTTATACATCTGCCAAGAACGATTTTCAAATTCAAAAAAAACGGAGACGCTCCTCCGCACCCAGCCGAAATCGCTGGTGAATCAGACACTTTAATTCCAAATATAGAAATAGAGTCTGAACGGGGAATCGACAGAGAAATCCCTAAAATTGAACAACCGAAACAGAGCGAAGGAAAAAGAACTGATACCGAAACTGAGGACAAACATTCAGACGCAGGCGAACACCCCGCTCTGCTTGACTCTATTAATTCAGTCGAAGAGAATGAAAATGATTCCGCATACAATATCTTACAATTGCCGGCCCCACTTCAACCTGCAGAAACTGCAAAAGAGGCCGAATCCAAACCTGATCCCGCCAAGAAGACATCTCCGATTGCAGCGGTCCCTGAGTTTACGTTAGTTGAGTTTTTGGACCATTTGAATTCAAGCGCAGAGGCCGTCAAGGCCGCCGCTACCCATCTCAGTCAATCTGTTAAAAGAAAACCTGCTCAAAAACTGAACCGGCAGCCAAAATTAGAACCTATTTCGGAAAACGTAAAAGTTCAAGCAAAAACGCCAGAACCCATTGCAGAAATTGTTGAAGCAATAGATGAGAATTTCGAAATCGAAGACATTTCCGATTCTTTAGTTGATGCAATTTTTGACGA
Source organism: Caldithrix sp. (assembly GCA_004356825.1). Classification (GTDB taxonomy): domain Bacteria; phylum Zhuqueibacterota; class Zhuqueibacteria; order Oceanimicrobiales; family Oceanimicrobiaceae; genus Oceanimicrobium. The sequence goes on along the minus strand of SMXC01000290.1, from coordinate 93 downwards.
CTTTGTCGGCGCCAAAATTGGAACAACGGAGGATGATACATCTGCTAAAACACCCCCCGGACAAAGGAAAGAAGAAGTCTCAGAGAGCTTAGT
>SMXC01000016.1 GCA_004356825.1 Caldithrix sp. | reverse complement strand
CTCATGGCGTAAAGTGTCATGTCTTATTGCTGACAGCCATCCTGCCGCAATTTGTTATTTTCAGCAGCTTTATCTCAAATGATAGTTTGTCATTTTTACTGGGTACTCTAATATTCATTCAGGCTTTTCGGTACATCGAGACTCCGACGCGCGGCCATCTTGCTCTACTGTCCATTGTATTGGGTTTAGGGCTTTTAACCAAAGGCTCATTTATTTCGAATGCGCCCATTTTGTTCACGCTGGTTGTAGCTGTAGGAGTTTATCGAAAAAGAACATTGAAGCAACATGTTGCAGCCATTGCGGTTTTTTGTGTAATTGTCGGGGGCCTCGGATCGTACAAATTTATCGAGAACACTATCAGCATTGGTCAACCTATCTTTGATGCAGTCAATGACGAGAAAGGACTGCATAGTTATGTCGCCCGACATGGAGGTACTTACCAGGGTCTGAAATCCATCGTTGATATCAACGTAGTAAAATTAGTTCGCTATCCTTATCTGGGCGAACAGACTAAACACTCCGTGCCACTGTTATTATACGGCACGTTCTGGTATTCCTACATCCGGGAATCGAACTTTAATGCAACACGGGATTACCCCTTGACAATCTTTCCAAGGGCAATGTATTTGGTTGGCATGCTGCCGACAATTTTGATTCTGCTAGGTGCCGGAACATGTATTTGGCAAAACAGGTCGCCGATGAAAATTTTCAAAAGTCCGAATACGGAGTTTAACATGCGTTTAAAAGAAGGTGTTATTATTTTGTTTCTGCTTTGCAATTTAGCCCTGGTTTTGACATGGGGGTTAAGGCATGACGCCTGGTCTTTTTTTCAAGGACGCCTGCTTTTTCCTTCTTTTTTTTCTATTGCGATTTTGTTTGGCTGGGGATTTCAAACTATAAGTCGTTGGCGCCCCAGCTTACTGCCAGCGCTGAATTTTTCGCTACTTTTTGTTTATTCAGTTTTGCTGAGCTACTTTGTTATCGAGATTGGGTATCAAGTTTGACCTGAAATACGTTTTTTGGCATTGGCTTTTAGCTTTTGGTTTTTGAATTTTTGGATTGATGTTGTGAATATCCTCCTACCTGTTAGGTGATTTACAATAACCATATTAACTGATTGAATTTATTCAGCTAAGGGCTAATTTTGAAAAGCCAATCGTTCAGTCCGGTTTGAATAAAACACTGACATGACAAAACAGCATGACAATAAGTTATGGGAAACATTAACTAAGTCCGGTTTCGGTTCCGCAAAGAGACCGGAGCAAGTGTACTTAGTAATACTGGAATTCATATACTTGAATGCCACCGCACAGCTGCCTCAAGAGTGCCCAGGGTATTGATGAGGCTGTTTTGAAGGAGCGTGAGCACTCATTTTCAGACAATATAGCTGAAGTGGTCAAGCTTCGGGGTTTGCTGGGGCCCAGCACTCCGGTAAGTTCTGCTACCGGGTTCCACCCGAAACATTGCACATAGAAAAAGATCTTCACAAGAGGAAGGTAAATGAGCAATAAACATAATTTTCAACTTTCTTCCAAAAAGCGTGAGCTCCTTGAAGCAATGCTGCAAGAGCAGGGGATGGGTTCCGCCGCACTGAAAAAAATTCCACGTAGAAAGAACGGCGCCTCGACACCTATGTCATTTGCGCAAGAGCGGCTTTGGTTCCTCAGCCAATTGGCGCCTGAAAGTCCGGTTTATAACATTCCGGCCGGTGTGCGCCTCGCGGGTTCTCTAGATGTTGCAGTACTGGAAAAAAGTCTCAACGAAGTTGTAATCCGGCACGAAGTCTTACGAACGACTTTTGCCAAGCGCAATGGGGGGCAGGTTCAGATAGTCGCACCGTCCTTGAGTTTAAAAATTCCTGAAATAGATTTGCGTGCACTTCCAGCGAATGTCAGGGAAGCGGAAGCCTTAAGGCTGGTCAATGAGAATGCCGAAAAGCCATTTGATTTGAGTAAAGGCCCCCTGTTGCGGGCGACTGTATTCAGATTAGAGGAACAGGATTATCTTTTTCTCATTACCATGCACCATATCATTTCTGAAGTTTGGTCAATCACGATACTTTTTCGTGAACTTGAAGTGCTTTACAAGGCATTGTTGGCAGGAAGGAATTCGCCTTTACCCGAGCTTCCAATTCAATATGCGGACTTCGCGGTTTGGCAGCGGGACTCGTTCAAACGAGAGGTTCTCGAGAAACAGCTTTCTTATTGGAGAGAGCAACTCGGTGGAGAGCTTCCGGTGCTGCAATTGCCAACGGACAAACAACGTCCCGCGGTTCAGAGTTTTCGAGGTGCGTGGCAATCTCGGGTACTTCCCAAAGGTTTGACGACTGCCCTTAAAAACATGAGCCAGGGTGAAAATGCCACCCTTTTCATGACGCTTCTAGCGGCATATTCAACTCTTCTTAATCGCTATACAGAACAGGAAGATATTGTGGTGGGTTCTCCCATTGCCGGCCGGAACCGGGCCGAAACCGAGGGGTTGATTGGATTTTTTATCAATACTTTAGCGCTACGTATTGATCTTTCCGGCGATCCGAGTTTTCGAAAGCTTCTTCAGCGAGTTCGTGAAGTTGCGTTGGCGGCCTATTCGAATCAAGACTTGCCTTTCGAGAAATTGATAGAAGAAATCAGTCCTGAGAGGGACACCAGCTACACCCCTGTATTTCAAGTTATGTTTGCTCTTCAGAATGCCCCTGCCCCGGCGCTTGGGCTTCCCGCTTTGAAACCTGGTCAGCCTTTGACTCCGTCGGAGATTCATAACAAGTCGGCCAAGACTGATTTGGCCCTATTTATTGAGGACTCGACTGAGGGACTGACGGCATCGTTTGAATATAGTACCGACTTATTTGAAGAATCTACAATTGCGCGAATGTTGAAACACTTCCAGATATTACTGGAGAGCGTGGTAGCTGAACCGGAACAACGCCTTTCAAGTTTGCGACTCTTGCCCGAAACCGAGCGAGAAAAAGTGCTGGTGCAGTGGAATGAGACGCAATCTGATTATCCGAGAGACGAATCAATACACAAATTATTTGAAGTGCAGGTGGAAAACACGCCCGAGGCAACGGCATTAGTCTTCGAAAACCAGAGGCTAACGTATCAAGAGTTGAACGCTCGTGCTAACCAGCTGGCGCATTGTCTTAAGAAGGTCGGTGTCGGTCCGGATGTCCTGGTAGGGATTTGCCTTAAACGGTCCGTGGAGATGGTGGTGGGACTGCTTAGTATCCTCAAAGCGGGTGGGGCGTATGTGCCGCTTGACCCGGCGTACCCAAAAGAGCGCTTGGCCTTCATGCTGGAGGACACTCAGGCGCCAGTACTGCTAACTCAACATAGTCTGATGGGAAATTTTCCTGAGCATAAGGCGCATGTAATTTGCCTGGACACGGATTGGGAAGCCATTGCGAAAGGTGCGGTACATAATCCTGCCTGCAATGTCATAAATGAGAATTTAGCATATGTAATTTATACGTCTGGCTCAACGGGAAAGCCTAAGGGCGTGGCCATTGCTCACCGCAATGCCGTGGCAATGATCCACTGGGCGAGCACCGTGTTTGCCGAAGAAGATCTGCAGGGGGTGCTTGCATCCACCTCGATCTGCTTTGATCTGTCAGTATTTGAATTGTTTGTGCCTCTGAGCTGGGGTGGGAAGGTAATCCTGGTAGAGAATGTTTTAGCATTACCCACATTGGAGGCCAGAGAAGAGGTTAATCTGATAAACACGGTGCCATCCGCAATGAGCGAACTGGTCCAGCATAAAAATATTCCATCTTCAGTTCGAACAGTGAATTTGGCGGGAGAGCCCCTGCAGCCGAGATTGGTGGATGAGATCTATGGGCAGGGAGTGGAAAGGGTGTTTGATTTATATGGGCCGTCAGAGGACACCACTTATTCGACCTATGCATTGCGCCAGCGGGGCGGGCCAGCGACAATCGGCCGTCCCATAGCTAATACGAAGATTTACATTTTGGACCCTTATCTGCATCCGGTTCCTGTCGGGGTACTGGGGGAGCTGTATATAGGGGGCGACGGAGTGGTGCGTTGTTATCTTGCCCGCCCGGAATTAACTGCTGAGAAGTTCATTCCCAATCCCTTCAGTGAGGAACCGGGCGCCCGATTGTACTACACCGGTGATCGGGCTCGGTACTTACCGGACGGAAACATTGAGTTTATTGGTCGCATCGACCATCAGGTGAAGATGCGCGGCTTTCGGATTGAATTAGGGGAAATTGAAGCAGCACTTATCCAGCATCGAGCAGTGATGGCGACCGTGGCTTTGCTTCGGGAGGATACGCCGGGAGATAAGCGTTTGGTGGCCTATGTGGTCGCGGATCAAATTACTCCACCGATAGATGAGCTGCGTAACTTCCTTCTAGGAAAGTTGCCCGACTACATGGTCCCAGCCACCTTTGTCTTTTTAGATGAGTTGCCTTTAACATCGAATAATAAAGTAGATCGGGCGGCATTACCGGCTCCGGAAGGAGTGCGGCCGGAGTTAACAGCAACTTATATGGCGCCGCGAACGGAAATCGAACGAAGTATCGCCGCAATTTGGCAAAATATTCTTCATTTAGACAAAGTTGGTACTCATGACAACATTTTCGATCTTGGCGCCCATTCATTCCTTTTGACTGAGGTCCATTCAAAACTTCAGTTTCTTTTGAAAAAGGAAATTTCCTTGATCGATATGTTTAAGTATCCAACGGTCAGTACCCTAGCCAAATATTTTAGTGATGGTGAAAGTACAACGCCTTCTTTGCAAGAAAGTCAGGAGCGGGCGAAAACTCGGAGAGAGCTAAGAAAACGCCGCCAACCCAACAGGCAACAGAAAGGTATAGAGCGACCACAGCTCAGGAGGCAACTTGACGGCGATAACTTAGAAATGGAGACAGAACAAGTTGCAATAAACAAGTCTGCCGTATCGGCGAGAACGGGAAAGGGGCCAAAACAGCACTTTGGGCTGTCCTCCAAGAAACGTGAGCTGCTTGATGTTCTGCTTCATGAGGAAGGCCTGGATTCCGCTTCAGATCAAGCAATTCCAAGAAGAGGGAGCACGGAACCGGTTCCTTTGTCGTATGCCCAGGAGCGGTTGTGGTTTCTAAATCAGTTAGCACCGGGTAACCCGATGTATAATATTCCGGCAGGCGTACGTCTTGTTGGGCCTCTCAATGTAGCCACCCTGGAAAAGAGCCTTAATGAAATTGTCCGGCGGCACGAAGTCTTACGGACTACCTTTGCGAAAACAGAAAATGGTCTGGTTCAAAAAGTTGCCCAGGCCTTGGCTGTAAAAGTAGCAGAAATCAATTTACATGAGATTCCTGACGATGAAAAGGAAATAACGGCCCTGAAGTGTGTAAATGAGGATGTGCAAAAGTCGTTCGATTTATTAAAAGGACCCCTATTGCGGGCCACGGTGGTCAAGTTAGGGAAGCAGGAGCATATTTTTCTAATTACGATACATCATATTATTTCGGAAGTGTGGTCAATCGCGATGCTTTTCCGTGAACTGGAAGTGCTTTATGAAGCATTCTCCGCAGATAAACCCTCGCCTCTCCCAAACCTGTCTATTCAATACGCGGATTTTTCCCTTTGGCAGAGGCAATGGTTTCAAGGAGAAGTGCTGGAGAGGCAACTTTCCTATTGGAAACAGCAACTCGGCGGTGCTCTTCCGGTACTGCAAATACCTGCTGATCATCCGCGTCCGGCCGTACAGACTTTCCAGGGCGGTTGGCAAACGCTGGCGCTTTCGGAAGGTTTATCTGCAAAATTGAAAAGTATCAGCCAGGATGAAAATGCCACCTTGTTTATGACGCTTTTAACGGCCTATTCGGCGCTGCTTTATCGCTATACGGGACAGAATGACTTTGTGGTTGGATCTCCGATTGCAGGCCGGAATCGGGCTGAAACCGAGGAGTTGATCGGTTTTTTCATAAACACATTGGGTTTACGAATTGATCTTGCCGGCGACCCGAGTTTTCGAGAGCTTCTTCAGCGAGTTCGGGAAGTTGCGTTGGAGGCCTATTCGCATCAGGACTTGCCTTTCGAGAAATTGATTGAAGAAATCAGTCCTGAAAGAGATACCAGCTATACCCCTGTATTTCAAGTTATGTTTGCGCTGCAGAATGCGCCGGTTCCGGCACTCGAGCTTGCGGGGATGGCTCCCGGTCAGCCTTTGGATCCTTCCGATGTTCATAACAAGTCGGCAAAGACAGATTTGGCTCTCTTTGTAGAAGAAACAAATGAAGGCTTGATCGCCTCATTTGAGTATAGTACAGATTTGTTTGAAAAGTCGACTATCGAACGGATGTTGCAGCATTTTCAGAGATTACTTGAGAGTGTTACCGCTGACCCGGATCAACGCTTGTCAGAATTGCCTGTCTTGCCACAGGCTGAGCGAGAACAAATACTTGCGACGTGGAATAACACTCAAAGCGACTATCCGCGTGATAAATGCATACACGAACTTTTTGAGGCCCAGGTTGAACGGACGCCAGAAGCCGTAGCGGTAATGTTTGGAGACGTTTATCTAACTTATCGAGAGCTAAATCAAAAGGCCAACATGTTGGCGCATTATTTACAGCGTCTCGAAGTGGCGCAAGAGGAATTGATCGCTATTTCTATGGAGCGTTCCCTGGATATGATTGTCGGGCTTCTCGGCATCCTTAAGTCTGGTGGAACCTACGTGCCCCTCGACCCAACATATCCTAAGGAACGCCAGGCCTTCATGCTGAAGGATATTCAGGCACGTATTCTCCTGACTCAGGAAAAACTGGCTTCAGGATTGTCTGAACAAAACACCGAGGTAATTTGTCTCGACTCAGGTTGGGAGGCCATCTCAAAGGAGAGCAAAATCAATCCGGTAAACGAGGCGACATCCCAAAATCTCGCCTATGTGATGTACACTTCAGGCTCAACAGGCAGACCCAAGGGCACGCGTATTGCGCACCAGAGCGTTGTGCGATTAGTCTGTGAGACAAACTATGTTAAGTTCGGTGCGGAGGAAGTTTTCCTGCAACTTGCCCCGGTTTCTTTTGATGCCTCTACATTTGAAATATGGGCCAGTCTCCTGAATGGAGCAAAGTTAGCTGTTTTTCCAGCTCATAAACCCTCCCTGGAAGAATTAAGTGATGAGATTAAACGGAAGCAGGTGACAATTCTTTGGCTGCCAGCCGGTTTGTTTCATCAGATGATAGAAAAATATCCCGAAGGATTGCGGCCGGTTAGACAACTATTGGCAGGAGGCGATGTCTTGTCAATCTCGCATATTGGTAAGGCTTTAAAGCAGTTAGATAAAACCCAGCTCATCAATGGTTATGGACCCACTGAGAACACAACTTTCACCTGCTGTTATTCATTCTCGGAAACCGATGCTGCCATGACAACGGTTCCCATCGGTCGACCCATAGCCAATACACAGATATATTTATTGGATCAAAATATGGAGCCTGTTCCTATCGGGGTGGTTGGCGAATTATACATTGGCGGCGACGGGTTAGCGCGAGACTATCTGAACCAGCCTTCTCTCACTGCTGAACGATTTGTTCCCAATCCATTTGGCAACAAATCGGGAACACGCCTTTACAAGACCGGTGACCTTGCCCGGTATCTACAGGATGGCAACGTCGAATTTCTTGGCAGAAACGACAACCAGGTCAAAGTTCGCGGGTTTAGAATTGAACCGGCGGAGATTGAAGCGAGCTTAAGCAGACACGATGCAGTGCAAGATACTGTGGTCATCGTCCGGGAGGATACCCCCGGGGATAAGCGGCTGGTGGCTTATGTGGTCTCTGCTCGGAATAAGGCTACACCAAAGAGTGATGAACTTCGGCATTTTCTTTTGGATAAATTGCCTGAGTATATGATACCGACCGTCTTTGTGTTTTTGAGCGGGTTGCCCCTAACTGCCAATGGTAAAGTCGATAGAGCTGCATTACCTGCTCCTGAGGGAGATCGTCCCGTGTTGGAGGAGGCTTTTGTCGCACCCAAAACCGAAGTTGAAGAAAACATCGCATTGATTTGGCAAGACTTGCTCCAGATTGAGAAGGTAGGTCTGCATGATAACTTTTTTGATCTCGGCGGTCATTCGTTGCTTTTAACCCAGGTGCAAACTAAACTTCAATCTACTTTTGATAGAAAGATGTCAATGATCGATATGTTCAAATATCCCAGCGTAAGTTCTTTGGCCGAATATTTAAGTAAAGATGACCGCCATGAAGCCTCTATGCAACAAAGCAAAGACCGAGCAGAGACTCGAAGAGAATTGATGAAGCGACGAAAGCAAGATAGACAAAGAACACCCGAGACACTGAACCCGGAAGGAATTAAGAATGAGTAAGACTGCTACAGATACACATCTTCATGAAATTGCCATTATAGGAATGGCCTGCCGTTTTCCAGGGGCCAAAACTGTGGAACAATTTTGGTCTAATCTACGAAATGGTGTGGAATCTATCTCTTTTTTTTCTGACGGAGAATTACGCGCTTCGGGCATAAGCGAGACCCTGCTGTCGGATCCTGATTATGTGAAGGCAAGCGGGATACTGGAAGATATCGAGTTGTTTGATGCTTCATTCTTTGGGTATAGTCCGAGAGAGGCGGAAATGATGGATCCACAGCAGCGCTTCTTTTTGGAATGCGCATGGGAGGCCCTTGAACGTGCAGGCTATGATTCGAATCAGTATGACGGCTTGATTGGTGTTTATGCCGGTGTGGGGAAAAACTATTATTTGTTAAACAATCTAATGCAAAGCCCCGGTGTTCTCGAATCGGTTAGCGCAATTGAGATAAGTCTTACAAATGATAAAGATTTCGTCCCTTTGAGTGCTTCTTATAAGTTGAATTTAAAAGGACCGAGTATCAATGTTCAAACAGCATGTTCAACATCCTTGGTTGCTATCCACATGGCCTCTCAGAGTCTGCTGAATGGAGAATGCGACATGGCTCTGGCGGGAGGGGTTTCGATAACGGAATTAAAGAAAGAGGGCTACCTTTATCAAGAGGAAGGAATTTATTCTTCTGATGGCCACTGCCGGGCTTTTGATGCGAAAGCGGAAGGAATGATTGGAGGAAATGGCGTTGGGATTGTCGTTTTAAAGCGCCTGGTGAATGCCCTGGAGGATGGAGACCAAATTCATGCGGTCATTAAAGGCTCGGCTATGAACAATGATGGCTCTACGAAAGTTGGGTTTACGGCACCCAGCGTGGACGGGCAATCCCACGTGATCGCAGAAGCCCTGGCTGTATCAGATGTCAATCCTGAAACCGTAACTTTTGTGGAGACTCATGGCACTGCAACTGCCCTGGGTGACCCCATTGAAGTCGCTGCGCTGACCCAGGCCTATCGAACCGGAACTGAGGCAAAACGCTTTTGCGCCCTGGGTGCTGTCAAAAGCAACCTTGGCCATACAAATGCAGCGGCGGGTGCGGCAGGTGTTATCAAAACTGCTTTGGCTTTGAAAAATAAAGAAATTCCGCCGACCCTGCATTATGAAAAACCAAATCCCAAGATTGATTTCAAGAATAGTCCTTTTTTCGTAAATTCCGAGCTTCTGCAATGGAAGGCAGGGAAAACACCACGGCGGGCAGGTGTCAGTTCTTTCGGCATGGGGGGGACAAATGCCCATATGGTTCTCGAAGAAGCGCCGCCTGCCGAGCAATCAGGAGAATCACGTGCACACCAGTTGTTGCTTCTTTCTGCTAAAACAAAAACAGCATTGGAAAAAATGACAACAAATCTCGCTGAAGATTTAAAAAATCGTCCTGGACTCAATTTGGCTGATGTGGCTTACACCCTTCAGGTTGGGCGCGCAGCTTTTAGTCATAGGCGAATGCTGGTTTGTAAAAATAATGGCGAGGTAGTTAAAGGGTTTCAACCCTCAAAGTCGAAAGACGTTTTGATGACTTTTCGCGAGCCTGGCGACAGGCCGGTCGCTTTTATGTTTCCGGGTCAAGGTGCGCAGCATGTTAATATGGGGAAAGGGCTTTATGACAGTGAGCCTAAGTTTCGCGAAGTGGTGGACCGTTGCTGTGAACTGCTTAAGCCTCATTTGGAAGTTGAGATTCGTGCGATCCTTTATCCTGCTGATGCAGATATTGAGTCATCAAAGCAGAAACTAAAGCAAACCGCTATCACGCAGCCCGCCTTGTTTGTCATTGAGTACGCCCTGGCAAAGTTATGGATGTCTTGGGGTGTGCGTCCGCAGGCCATGATCGGACATAGTATAGGTGAATATGTAGCGGCCTGTTTAGCGGGTGTATTTTCCCTTGAAGATGCCCTGGCCTTGGTAGCAGAACGCGGTCGACTGATGCAGTCGATGCCCTTTGGCTCAATGTTGGCTGTTTCGCTGCGAGTATCCGAGGTTAAGTCCTTACTAACTGCAAAACTTTCAATAGCTGCCATAAATGCACCTGAACTTTGTGTCGTTTCCGGTCCGATGAAAGAGATCGATCAGTTTGAAAAGCAGCTTGCTGGAAAAAATGTGGAGTGCCATCTTCTCCATACTTCCCATGCCTTTCATTCGGAAATGATGGATCCGATTCTGGATCCATTTGTCAAACAGATTGCGAAATGCAAGCTTTCGCCTCCCAAAATTCCTTTTATTTCCAACCTGACAGGTACCTGGATAAGAGCCGAGGAGGCTTCGGATACAAAATACTGGGCGCAGCACCTGCGCCAAGCTGTGAGGTTTGCAGACGGGGCGCAAGAATTATTGAAAGAGCCCTCGCGGGTTCTCTTAGAAGTGGGGCCTGGAAATACTTTGAGCACGCTTTCAAATATGTCCCAGTTTGAACAGGAGAAAAAACAAGACAAACTTTCCAGGCCAACAATCATTTCTTCGATGCGCCGTCCGGATGGGAATGAATCTGATATTAGACTGCTACTGAAAAGTTTGGGGCAGCTTTGGTTTGCAGGTATTGACATTGACTGGTATGGGTTCTATGAATACGAAAAGCGGCATCGCGTGCAGTTGCCCTCATATCCATTTGAGCAAAAACGCTATTGGATTGAACCTAAGGAACAAGCCCCCGACGCGACCCGTGGTCGCAAGCATCCGGAGAAGAATCCTCTGATTTCAGAATGGTTTTACATTCCGAGCTGGAAACGTTCCACAGTTCCGTTTTTCAATCCAGCAAAAACAGAAAAGCGACCTTGGCTGGTCTTTTCCGATGAAGGCGTGATCAGCGTGCAACTAATCAGCCGTCTTGTGGAATTTGGACATGAAGTATTTATCGTAAATGAAGGCAAGAAATTCTCTAAGATAGACGAACGTCATTATCAGGTGAATCCCGACACTGCAACTGATTATGCCAGGCTACTTAATGAGCTACTCGAGCTAAATAAGAAACCACTCACTGTAACGTATTTATGGAGTTTGAAAACAAACGAGAAAGCTGATTCAAAAGAGCCTTTCAATTCAAGTTTTAACAGTCTACTTTTGTTTACCCGAGCACTTGCTGAACGGGATTTCACAAATTTGTTGCAAATTGATATTATATCAAATGGCATTCAAGAGGTTATAGGTGATGAGGATCTGGAGTCCGGGAAAATGACAATATTAGGACCCTGTAGAGTTATTCCTCAAGAATTTCAAAATATTAAATGCCGAAACATTGATCTTGTGTTAAGTTTAGATGAATTTCAACAATTAGATACTGTCGAAGCATTGATTGCCGAACTCCATTCTGATAAAACTGATGACGTTGTCGCCTATCGCAAAAGGCACCGTTGGATTCAGAGTTTTGAGCAAGCGCATCTCGATAAAACCGAGTCCCCTGCACAATTGCGGGAGGGCGGCGTTTACCTAATAACAGGTGGTCTAGGCGGTGTCGGGCTTGTTTTAGCCCGGTGTCTCGCAGAAACCGTGAAAGCTAAACTGATTCTTACCGGGCGTACCCAGTTGCCGGCTAAAGAGAAGTGGGATAAATGGTTGGTTGAAAATAGAAAAAGTGAGGATAGCGTTTTTGAGAAAATCAGGAAAGTTCAGGAGTTGGAGGCGTTAGGAGCTGAAGTAATGGTTTTCAGTGCTGATGTTACCAATTTAAAGGCAATGAAGGAAGTAGTAACTCAAGGTACTCAAAAATTTGGTCAAATTCATGGCGTCATTCATTCTGCAGGTATTGCCGGTGGCGGTTTGATTGAACTTAAAACACTGGAAGCGGCTGAAGCTGTTTTTGCTCCAAAAGTGAAAGGTACTTTGGTTCTGGATGCCTTGTTCCAGGATAAAAAATTGGATTTCATGATTCTCTGCTCGTCCCTCTCATCTGTTCTTGGGGGAATTGGGCAAATAGATTACTGCGGTGCAAATGCCTTTATGGACGCATTTGCCATTCAAAACTCCAAAAAAGGTCGACCTATTACTTCCGTTTGCTGGGATACTTGGCAAGAAACAGGAATGGCAGTTACCACTGACGTTCCCGATCAGTTGAAAGCTCAGAGAGAAGAAAGCCTTAAAAATGGGATGTCAAACAAAGAGGGTATGGAAGTTTTTAAGCGCATTCTACAGGCAGGACTGCCACATGTTTTGGTGTCAACACGCGATTTGCAATATCGAATTGATGAGGAAACAGATCATTGGAAAGCGGCTGATGATTTAAACGGTGCGGAAGAAACCTCTGAAGGGGAATCTGCTTATGCTCGACCGGGACTGTCAACTGAGTATGCAGCCCCCCAGACTGAGATAGAGAAAAATGTAGCTGAAATCTGGCAGAAGCTATTTGGGATAGAACCGATCGGTACCCGGGATGACTTTTTTGAGTTAGGCGGGCATTCTTTGCTGGCAACACAATTGCTCAACAAGCTGCGTAAAAACTATGAAAAAGCCGAGTTATCTTTACGCAGTTTTTTTGACAATTCGACGGTAGCGGGTGTAGCTCAATTAATTGAAAAGATCGACGGGAATGGAAAAGCAGAGCAAAACGGCCTTCTAAAGAATTTCCTTGGTTCTGATTTGTCGAGCCGCCTGAGGTTAATCGAACACTACCTGAAAGAAAAGATCGCCTATGCATTAAAAACGGATGTTAAAAAGATCTCAAACAAGAATAATCTGCAAGATATAGGACTCGATTCTATCACTACCGATTTAATCTGGGATTTAAAGCGGGATTTTGGCTTACGGGTTTATCCTTTCGAGATTATGAAAAGGTCTTCAATCAAGGAGATGACAAAATTTGTTTCTGATGAATTGGAGCGGATGAACAGTTTAAGGGATCGCAAGAGAACTTCCGGACAACTATTGTTTGAGGATGAACAAACCCTGAAAAAGCCAACAAAACGAGTGCTGCAAAAATCAGTAGAAAAAAATAAAAGTATGATCTTTCTCCTCTCTGCCCCCAGATCCGGCTCGACTCTATTCCGCTTGATGCTCTCTGGGCATTCGTCACTTTTCTGCCCACCCGAGCTCGGTCTCTTGGCATTCGACAAAGTGAAAGCCTGGAGTGACAATCAGCTTTCGCTTTTCTCAAAAGAGGGCGCAGTGCGTCACTTGATGGCCTGCACCGGGCTTGATTACCCCGAGTGTCAAAGGTTTCTAAACGGAGCTCCTCAAAAGCAGACTATTCAGCAAATTTATGGCTTAATCCAGGAGCATGCAGCGACGCGCATCCTCGTAGATAAGACGCCGGGATATGCGATGAGCTTGGATACACTGGGAAAAGCCGAAGAATTTTTCAAAGAACCAAAATATATCTACCTGGTTCGCCACCCTTATCCCGTGCTGGAGTCCTTTGTCCGTAACCGTTTTGAAAAACTATTTGTTCAAGAAGATATTGATCCTTATTGGTTTGCCGAGAAGGTTTGGGCAACCTGTAATCGTAATATCTTGATTTTTTTTGAAGGGATAGAGCCGGAGCGTTGTCATAAGGTAAATTACGAGAGCCTTGTTAAGGAACCTGAAAAGGTGATGCGAAGTGTGTGTGAATTTCTGAATTTTAAGTTTGAGGATGCAGTGTTACATCCTTACGAAAAGGGAGAAATGATTGCAGGTCCTGGTGATCCCGATATTCTTCAACACGACAGGATCGACGCCAGCTTGGGTGAAAGCTGGAAGAAGATAAAATTACCACTGCAACTTAGTGACTTTAGTCAAAATTTAGCTAAGAATTTGAACTATGAGCTGCCACAGGAAGACACTGCCTTGAAGACCGGAACTGAGGGGATGGATCAAAGGAATGCAGAAGAATTGCTGGCAAACCTGGACGATCTTTCGGATGAGGGAGTCAATACTTTGCTCAATAATTTGATAACTGATAAGGGGAAAAAGAATGTATAAAATAGCCTTGATAAATATGCCGTATGCGGGTAGGAATATGCCATCTTTTGCTTTGACACAGTTGAAATCTATTATTGACAGTCGGTATAAGGAGCGTGTTTCGGTTGAGATATATTACATCAATCAGGATTTTGCCGTCCGGCAGGGAACTGATTTCTACGAATTTATGACTGATTCAATGGAGGCCTACAATGCCGGGCTTGGAGAATGGCTTTTTCGCCAGGTGGCCTTTCCTGAATCAAAAGAGAATTCCCAGGAATATCTGCAGCGCTATTTCCCATATCAGGATGAAAAAAGCCAAACGCTGAAACGCACCATCCTGGATAAATGGCATCACATCGATTCTCTTCTGGATAGCCTTATAGATAAGTACGAGTTAGATCGGGCAGACTTGGTTGGCTTTACAACAATGTTTTCACAGAGCGTTGCCAGTTTTGCTATGGCCCGAAAGCTAAAGGATCGAAATTCGGAGCTCACTACGGTAATTGGCGGAGCCAATTGTGAAACGCCCATGGGAGAAGAGATTGCTGTAAATGCAGATGCGATCGATTTTGTTTTTTCAGGGCCTGGGCTCAAGAATTTTCCTGAATTCGTTGGACATTGCATGAACAAGGAAACCGAGAAATGTCAAAAAATCAAAGGTGTGTTTTCAAAGAAGAATGTTTTATTGGATGGAAACGGCATTAACGGCTCCATTGGTGAAGAGCTTGCCATCGACGTCAATGTAGATATAAAGTATGAGAAATTTCTGGACACTTATGAACAAAACTTTCCTGACACCCAATTGACCCCCAGTCTATTTTTTGAAACTTCTCGTGGCTGCTGGTGGGGTGAAAAAGCTCATTGTACTTTTTGTGGCTTAAACGGGGTGACGATGACCTACCGGGCCATGAGCCCGAAAATTGCGATAGATTTATTTGATTCTCTATTTAAGTACCACCCCAGAAGTTCCTACTTTTTTTGCGTTGATAATATTTTGCCAACCAACTATGTTGATGAAGTGCTGCCTTACTTAAAAGCTCCATCCGGTTCAACTATTTTCTATGAAGTGAAAGCGGACTTGAGTGAAGAAAATCTTAAGGTATTCTCAAAAGCAAACGTGAACTGTATCCAGCCTGGTATCGAATCTTTAGCAACCAGCACCTTAAAGCTGATGAAAAAGGGAACGTCGTCTTTTCAGAATCTGACTCTTATGAAGAGTTCTTTGTTAAATGACGTTGAGCTGGTCTGGAATATTCTCATCGGTTTCCCGGGAGAGATAGAGGAAGTTTATGAAAAATACGTTCGCGACATTCCTTTTCTCACTCATTTACCGCCGCCAACAGGTGTCTATCCGGTACGATTTGACCGCTTTAGTCCTTACTTCACGAAAGCAGACGAATTTGGATTGGATTTGCATCCCTACGATTATTATGAGCTGATTTTCCCTTTTGGCCCGAAGGTGATGAAAAACCTGGCCTACTACTTTATGGATCACAATTCCACGGCTGACTACTTCGTGGCTACGGCGAAGTGGGTTCATAAAATCAGAGACCAAGTTCGGATGTGGAGAAGCCACTGGAACCGTGAAAACGGTTCTGTTCCCCCCAGACTTTTCTTCCAGGAAAACGGCCGGGCAGGCATTGTTTATGATTCTCGAAGCGGCGAAGTTGTTGAACATGAAGTGGGTGAAGTTGGTAAGCAAGTGTTGGAACAACTCATCAAACCAAAAAGAATCGATAAACTCACGGCAGACTTGCAGCATATTCCTGACTTCGATACGGAAAAGCAATTATCCTTCTTACATGAAAAGGGATTGGTTTATCTCGACAGCGATCGTTATATGAGTCTGGTTTTTTCGCAAGAACCACCGCAGCTGAGCGCGGATTTTATGACCCGTGCCCGCTAGACTTTGAAGTTAATATTAAAATAAAAGGATCCTGAATGAAGACCCCCGCCAAGGGTATTGCTAATCTATCGCCGGAAAAAAAGCGTGCGCTTCTTGCCCAGCTTCTACAAAAGAAGGCAATTGCGCCGACGTCTTTTCCGCTTTCATACCCCCAGCAAAGGTTATGGTTTCTCGATCAGTTAGAATCTAAAAATCCGACTTATAATATTCCGGCCGCGTTTCGCCTCAAAGGTAGCCTTGACTTGGTTGTATTAGAAGAAACTCTAAATCAAATTCAGCGTCGGCACAAAGTTCTGCAAACTAAATTCGAAACTGTTGATGGCAAGCCAGTCCAGATTATTGACCCCGAAATGATGACAAAGCTTTCATTGGTGAAGCTCCAGGGTCATCCGGAAAGTGAGCGGGAAGCGGCTGCATGGTGTCTGCTTGAAGATGAAATTCAACAACCGTTTGAGTTGTCGAAAGGGCCTCTTTTGCGATCAACATTATTTCGACTTAACGAGGAAGACCACATTTTGCTGTTGACGATGCATCATATCATCTCGGATGGCTGGTCAATGGGTGTTTTCAAGACAGAGATTGTTAAAATCTATCAGGCTCTTAAGGAAAACAGAAAACCGGATTTGCCTGATTTGCCTCAACAATATTCAGATTTTTCGGTTCGACAAAGAGAATGGCTTAAGGGCGAAGGATTGGCAAGGCAGCTTTCTTACTGGAAAAAACAACTTAAAGGCGCTCCCCAGACTTCGGAGCTTCCAGTCGACCGTCCGCGATCTTCAGTGCAGACCTTTAATGGCACGCGACAATCAATCACGCTGACAAAAGAATTAACGCGATCGTTGAAGAAACTAAGCCTTGAGCATGGGTGTACTCTTTTCATGACATTGCTGACCGCCTTTAAAATAATATTGTATCGATACACGGATCAGGCGGATCTAAGCGTGGGTATGCCAATCGCCAATCGTGATCAAGATGACATTGAAAATCTCATCGGTTTTTTTGTAAATACTCTTGTTCTCCGTAATGACCTAACCGGCAATCCCACTTTTCGGGAAATGTTGGCGCGAGTACGGGACACCTCCCTTGCAGCTTATGACAACCAGGGCATGCCATTTGAAAAGCTTGTAGAAGAACTACGGCCGCAGCGTGATCTGAGCCGCTCACCGTTTTTTCAAGTATTGTTCAGCATTCAGAATACGCCGACGAAATCTTTAGAACTTCCCGGACTTACTATTGAAACTCTATATGCTTATAACGGCAAGGCCAAGTTTGATTTGAGTGTTTATATGTGGGAGAAGTTAGATCAGTTGGGCGGGGTCTTTGAGTATAACACCGATCTTTTTATGACCGAAAGAATCGAGCGGATGATCGAGCATTTCAAGAATCTACTTGAAAGCCTTGTCGAAAATCCGGGTCAGCATATTTCAGATTTACAGATGCTTACAGAATGGGAGAAGCAACAACTTTTAGTGGAATGGAATGCAACAGAAAAAGATTACCCGTCTGAAAAGTGCTTTCATCAGTTGTTTGAATCTCAAGCAGAGCAAACACCGGACTCTGTTGCAGTTGAATTCGGTAACAAATCCATTACTTACGGGGAATTGAATGCTCGCGCTAACCAACTAGCGCATTATCTGCAGAAACTTGGCGTTGGACCCGATATCCTGGTCGGTATTTGTGTGGAACGTTCTCTGGAGATGCTGGTCGGGCTTTTAGGAATTATGAAATCTGGCGGCGCTTATGTACCTTTAGACCCGTCTTATCCGAAAGAACGGTTGGCCTATATGGTCGAGGATGCGGAGCCAAGGGTATTGCTGACCCAAAATTCGTTGCACGAAACTATTTTCGAAGAGGCGAAGAGCGAGGAGCGAAGAGCGAAATCTGGCGCTTGTCACTTCTCGCTTCACGCTTCTCGGGTTCTCTGTCTTGACAGCGACTGGCAGGAAATAGCCAAAGAAAGTGAATTAAATCCTGAAACCGGGACACAAAGTACTAATCTTGCTTATGTGATTTATACTTCCGGTTCAACAGGCAAGCCCAAGGGCGTCGCTATTCAGCACCAAACTCTGGTTAACTTTCTGAATTCGATGCGTGAAGAGCCGGGACTGACCCGTGAGGATGTACTCCTTGCAGTCACCACCCTGTCTTTTGACATAGCCGGATTGGAGCTTTATTTGCCCTTACTTGTGGGTTCCCGAGTGATTTTAGCCAGTGGTGAGGTTGCCTCCGATGGCAGTCTTTTGAGCAGCCTGTTAACTGAATCCGGAGCAACCGTCATGCAGGCAACGCCGGCGACCTGGAGGCTGCTTATAGACAGCGGCTGGCAAGGCAGTGATAAATTAAAAATGCTTTGTGGAGGAGAAGCCCTGCCACGTGAATTAGCAAACCGGTTACTTGAGACCGGCGGCTCTCTATGGAATATGTATGGACCGACCGAAACAACAATTTGGTCATCCGTTTTTCAGCTTGAGTCAAAAGAAGGGCTCGTGCCGGTAGGGCCTTCTATTGCCAACACCCAAATTTATATTTTGGACAAAACCTTGCAACCGGTGCCGGTTGGAGTTTTTGGGCAGCTGCACATTGGCGGCGATGGTTTAGGCCGCGGATATCTTAAGCGCCCTGATTTGACTGCTGAAAAATTCATTCCAAATCCTTTTGCTGAAAATGGCTCGCGCCTATACCGCACTGGAGATCTGGCGCGCTATTTACCAAATGGTAGCCTCGAACTTCAAGGTCGACTTGACCATCAGGTAAAGATTCGCGGTTTTCGCATTGAATTGGGTGAAATTGAGGCAACGCTTGCTCAACATCCCGGGATTGACGAAGTTGTGGTCGTCACCAGGGAAGATGAAAGCACACCGCAACAGACTGAAAAATATTTGGCGGCCTATGTGATTTTTAAAACCACCAAAACCCCGACGGTGAGTGAATTGAGACGTTTTTTGATGGAACCTTTGCCTGATTATATGGTACCGACATCGTTTGTTTATCTCGATGCTTTTCCCCTGACGCCGAATGGCAAAGTAGACCGGAAGGCACTTCCCGCGCCTGATGGTGTTCGCCCGGAGTTAGAGTCGGCTTTTGTGGCGCCGCAAAATGAGATTGAACGCAGCATATCCGGGGTATGGCAAGAGGTTCTTGGTGTACAAAAAGTTGGTGTGGACGACAACTTCTTTGATTTGGGGGGACACTCGCTGCTTTTAGTTCAAGTACAAAGCAAGTTTAAAAAAATATTTGAGCGAGATATATCGATCATTGAACTATTTAAATATCCGACGATAAACACCTTGGTCAAATCTTTCAGTGCAGAGAAAGATGAATCAGTAGATTTTCTGAAAATTCATGAAAAGGCTAAGAAACAAAAAGATGCATTGACACGACAGAGGAAACTTAAGGAGGTAAAGAAGAACGATGGGCGACTCGAGTATGCATGATTCAGTAAACAATATTGCCGTTATAGGCATGACCGGCCGTTATCCGAAATCCAAAAATTTGGATGAATTTTGGCAGAATTTGAGAAACGGAGTGGAGTTGATTACATTTATGTCTGACGAGGAACTGGAAGCGGAAGGTGTGGCCCCCTCTCACTATAACAATCCAAATTATGTTAAATCTGCTGGCGGCGTTCTGGATGATATAGAATTGTTTGATGCTTCTTTTTTCGATTATACTCCCAGAGAAGCTGATTCCATGGACCCGCAACACCGTATTTTTTTAGAATGCGCCTGGGAAGTGCTTGAGAATGCGGGCTATGATCCTGAAAAGTATCCCGGTGCAATTGGCGTTTATGCATCTCTTAGTATGAACTCATATTTACTGCACAATCTATATTCAAACCGTGAATTCTTGGAATCTCTCGGCGGTTTCAATATAATGGTGGCTAATGACAAAGATTTCCTGACCACTCGTGCATCTTATAAATTTAACTTGACCGGGCCGAGTATGGTCGTTCAGACCGCCTGCTCGGCGTCACTAGTAGCTCTTTGCCAGGCAGTTCAAAGCTTGCTGAGTTATCAGTGCGATATGGCTTTGGCTGGCGGTATTTCGATTGGCGTGCCGAAGACGGGGTACGTTTACCAGCAAGGCGGGATTGCTTCTCCCGACGGTCACTGCCGCACTTTTGATGCTAAAGCCGCTGGCACCTTTGGTGGAAATGGGGTTGGAATTGTCATATTGAAAAGATTAGCCGATGCTTTGGCTGACGGCGATCATATCCACGCTGTCGTTAAAGGAGCCGCAATGAACAACGACGGATCTTTGAAAGTGGGATATACCGCCCCTAGTGTGGATGGCCAGGCGGAAGTAATTACCATGGCGCAGGCCTTAGCAGGAATTACCGCCGATACCATTGGCTACATAGAAGCTCATGGCACCGGCACCGAATTAGGAGACCCTATCGAAATTGCCGCCTTAACGAAAGCTTTTCGAGCTACAACCAATAAAAAGGGCTACTGTGGAATTGGTTCGGTTAAAACAAACATGGGCCATCTTGATGCGGCGGCCGGGATTTCCGGTTTCATAAAGGCCGTTCTGACTCTCGAGAACAAAGAAATTCCGCCGAGCTTAAATTTTGAAAAGCCAAATCCTAAGATTGATTTTGGGAACAGCCCATTTTATGTAAACCATAAACTTTCTGAATTCAAAAAGGGAGATCATCCCCGCCGGGCTGGGGTAAGTGCTTTCGGCATCGGCGGTACCAACGCGCATGTTGTGCTTGAAGAAGCACCCGAGAGAGAAAGATCCGGCGATAGCAGGGCAGCGCAATTACTGGTTCTTTCGGCAAAAACCAGCACAGCTCTAGACTCCATGACCGCAAATTTAGCCTCACACTTCAAAAATAATCCGGATTGTAACCTTGCAGATGCAGCTTACACACTGCAACAGGGCCGCAAAGCTTTCAAATATCGCCGAATAGTCGTTTGTCAAGATTTCCAGGATGCCAAAAATGTACTTGAGTCAGGCGATCGCAAGCGGGTTGTTACGGCCACGCGTGAGCCGGGTAACAAAGGCGTGGCCTTTATGTTTCCCGGGCAAGGCGCCCAGCATGTCAACATGGGAAAAGAACTTTATGAAACTGAACCGAAGTTTCGCGAAGTGGTGGACAAATGCTGTGAAGTTCTTAAGCCCCATTTAAATCTAGACCTTCGAGATATTCTTTACCCAAAAGATGCGGATACTGAATCAGCTACAAAAAAACTGACGCAGACTGCGATTACACAACCAGCGCTGTTTGTTATTGAATACGCATTAGCTCAATTGTGGATATCGTGGGGCATTCGACCCCAGGCCATGATCGGGCACAGCATCGGAGAATATGTGGCGGCTTGTTTGGCCGGCGTATTTTCACTTGCAGATGCGCTTGTTTTGGTAGCAGAACGCGGCCGATTAATGCAGTCAATGCCGGCGGGTTCTATGGTGGCTGTATCTCGTCCGGCGGTGGAAGTGGTGCCTTTATTAAAGGAAAAACTTTCATTGGCGGCAGTAAATGCGCCAGGGCTTTGCGTCGTTTCCGGCCCGACCGAGGAAATTGATAAATTTGAAAAAGAGCTTAAAGAAAAAAAGATCGATGTTCGCCGGCTTCATACCTCCCACGCCTTTCATTCGGAAATGATGGACCCAATTCTGGAGCCTTTCACTAAACAGGTTGCGAATTTCAAACCCGCCGCTCCAAAAATTCCTTTTATTTCCAACGTTACCGGTACCTGGATTACCAGCGAGCAAGCAACCGATCCGAGCTATTGGGCGCAACATTTGCGTCAAGCCGTCAAATTCGCAGCCGGGGCGCAAGAGCTGCTAAAAGAACCCTCTCGTGTTTTGCTCGAAGCCGGTCCCGGTCGCACGCTTAATTCGCTGGCAGGAATGACTCAGCTCGAACTGCGAAAAGAGCATAAAGATCTGGATTTCAATCAATTGATCGTTTCTTCCATGCGACACCCCGAAGATGCCCAATCCGACCTTCAATTCTTGTTGAGCACAGTAGGCAGACTTTGGCTTGCAGGCGTCGAACTCAATTGGTCAAAATTTTATGAAAATGAGAAACGACACAGGATTCCCTTACCCACCTATCCATTTGAGCGCGAACGGTATTGGATTGAGCCGAAAATGAATGGCACCGATCAAGCCGCTAATGAGCCGGCTGTCTTAGGCAAAAAAGAGGATATCGCTGATTGGTTTTATGTACCCGTGTGGAAACAATCTTTTCCATCTCCTATGATTGAACGGGAGATTCCTGATGACGAAAAAGCGTGCTGGCTTGTGTTTGCAGACGCTGCCGGATTGGGAGAAGAAATTATGCATGGGCTTGTAAAAGAGAAGCAAAATGTCGTGACGGTTTTGGCAGGGGAGAATTTTGAAAAAGTTGACGCACAAAGGTTCCTAATAAATCCCAGGAGTCCTGAGGATTATGACGCCCTTATTCGGGATCTTTGTTCGCAAGAAAAAACGCCAGAGAAGATTGTCCACATGTGGGGCGTCACATCGCCGGGTGATTTAACAGCGGGAAATGGAAAAATAAAATCCGCGCAGGTCTTCGCTTTTTTCAGTCTATTGTACCTTGCACAAGCATTAGGCAAGGCGAATGTAACCCATTCCATACAACTCACTGTCATAACCAATAATATGCAGGAAGTGACCGGTGACGAAGTTCTCTTTCCCGAAAAGGCAACGGTGCTGGGAGCTTGTAAGGTGATTCCGCAGGAATACTTAAACATTATCTGTCAGAGCCTTGACATCGTCCTGCCGGAGTCGGATGATTGGCAGCGCTTGAGGCTGGTGAAACAACTCACGCAGGAAATTACCAGTAAGCAGTCTGACCTGGTGGTCGCTTATCGTGGGAACCAGAGATGGATGCAGACTTTCGATGCAATACCTGTTGGTGAAACTGAGGGCCAACCGGCGCACTTGCGTAAGGGCGGTGTCTACCTCATCACAGGTGGACTGGGACGCATCGGTTTGGTGCTCGCCAAGTATCTGGCACAAACCGTCCAGGCGAAACTGATTCTAACCAGCCGGAACGGTCTTCCACCCAAGGACGAGTGGGAAAAATGGCTTGCAAATCATGACGAGAACGATACGACCAGCCAGAAGATTCGCAAGGTGCTGGATCTGGAGAAGTTGGGTGCTGAAGTCTTACCCGTCAAAGCTGATAGTGCAAATCTTGACGAGATGAAAGCAGCTGTTGATATGGCAAAGAAGAAGTTTGCCACAATTCATGGGGTCATCCACGCGGCCGGGGTTCTTGTCGGCGGGAAGTTTAATTCTATCGCAGATACGAACAAAGCAGATTGCGAAGCCCAGTTTCGCCCAAAAATAGATGGACTCATCGTCCTGAAAAAAATTCTAAAGGGACAGAAACTAGATTTTTGCCTGCTGTTCTCATCAATATCGTCTGTGTTGGGAGGCCTGGGATTTCTCGCTTATTCAGCGGCGAATCTCTTTATGGATGCGTTTGCCAGGGTACAGAACCGCAAGAATGGTGTGCCGTGGGTCAGTGTCAATTGGGATGCATGGCAGTTTGGAGAAGTGAAGCAATCGAATAACGCTGCCAGAGCAGGTTTGGCAGAATTGGCATTGATGCCGGATGAGGGGGTTGAAGTTTTCGGTCGTGTATTGTCATTTGACCCTTTGAGCCAGATCATCGTCTCGACAGGAGATTTGCAGGCCAGGATTAACAAGTGGGTTAAGCTAGAATCCATACGAAAGAATGAAGGGACTGAAAAGGTCGAATCGCAGCCACGTCATTCAAGGCCGACCCTGCAAGAGGACTATGTTGCACCCACAAACGACCTTGAACAAACGCTCGCAGATATCTGGCAGGAATTATTTGGCATCGACAAAATAGGGATTCAAGATAACTTCTTTGAATTAGGCGGACACTCGCTTCTGGCAACGAGCGTGGGGTCCAGAGTGCGAGATGCTTTTCAGGTTGAGTTAAGCCTGCAGAGCTTTTTTGAGAAACCGACCATTGCAGAATTGGCGAATGTCATTTTGGAAAAAATGGTCGAGGCGGAAGATAGTGACACGCTCCATCAAATTCTGGAAGAGATAGAGGCTCAATCTTAGGACCGCGAGCCCGAAAACAGGTTAGGTAGAACTATTACTAAAAGGGAGATAGAGAACACAAAGAATCTCAGAGAACACAAAGAAAAAATGTAGCTATTCTTCCACATTGAAAAAGAAATTTAAAAGGCAAAATAATTCGGGCAGAATCATTAAAAAGTAGGCTCTATTTTGTTTGGAGTGGGTAAAAAGTAAAAAAAATATATAGCCATGGATTAACACGGATTATACACGGATAAATGAAAGTTAGCCTGAATAATGCATGAATTTCCATTTCGGGCAAAAAACTTCAATATTGTCATGCCCGAGTAGTCGGGCATTCATTACCTATACTAAGTTATTTATTTGTAATGGTTTATCGCCTTCTCAGGCATGACTGACTTTTATGGTTTGTGCATTCATCGGGTTAAAATATAGAGCCCAAAATAGTAAAATAAAATTTATTTCCTGTGATCTCAGTGCTACTTTGTCTTCTCTGTGCCCATCTTATCTTTTGTCTTTTTAAATTTTCTTGAAAAAACATACAAAGATCGATAGAGACTCAACCTGATAATAAAAATTACGGATTTATATATGAACGACATCGCAAAACGAATTGCCGCCCTTCCACCTGAGAAACGCAAGCAGCTTTTAGAACGACTTAAAAAGAAGCATGGCGAAGGTTCTGCGCAGAAAATCAGTCGTCAGAGTCGGGAAACGAATACGTTTCCTCTCTCCTTCGCGCAACAGCGGCTGTGGTTTCTCGATCAACTGGAGCCTAACAGCTTCACCTGGAATATTAGTCTAAGTTATGGAGTTACGGGGCAAATCAACGAGCAGGCCCTTGAGCGCGCACTTCAGGAAATCGTCAATCGCCACGAAGTCCTACGCAGCACTTTTGCGATAGTTGATGGGCGACCGGTGCAGGTCATTGCTAAACAGGGTATCTTACCTTTCTCAGTAATAGATCTGGGCAATTTACCTGCATCCGAATGCGATATTGCGTTTCAGCGATTGATCATCGAAGAGTGCGAACGTCCGTTTGACCTGGCTAAGGGTCCGCTAGTGCGGGTCAAACTGTTGAAGGGGGGCAAGAAGCAGCCGGTATTCATTCTCACGATGCATCACATTGTTTCCGACGCCTGGTCTCTTGGGGTTTTCTTTACGGAACTGCGGGCGTTCTACACTGCCCTCTGCAAAGGCCAATCACATTCCCTTCCCGAACTGCCCATTCAATACGCTGATTTTGCAAGCTGGCAACGGGAATGGCTGGAAAAGGAAGTGGTGGAGACCCAACTTTCCTATTGGAAAGAGCAGCTTGGCGGCGACCTTCCCGTACTGCAGTTACCTGCTGACCGCCCGCGCCCGAAGGTGCAGACCTTTCCGGGGGCCATAGAACCTTTTAAGCTATCCCGGTCTTTATTGACCGCGCTTCAAAAACTATCTCAGCAAGAAGGAGTGACTTTATTTATGACGCTTTTAGCGGCTTTTAAGACACTCATTTACCGCTATAGTGGCCAGGAAGACGTAATAGTGGGCTCACCTATTGCAGGTCGCAACCGGGCTGAATTTGAGGGACTGATTGGGTGCTTTCTCAATACAATGGTTATGCGCACGAATGTGAGCGGTAGCTCCACTTTCCGTCAGTTGCTTTCCCAGGTACAGGAAATGGCTATGGGTGCATACGCTCACCAGGAACTACCTTTTGAAAAGCTGGTGGAAGAACTGCAACCGGACCGGGATCTCAGCACATCACCGCTGTTCCAGGTTATGTTCGTTCTGCAGAATGCTCCGGCGCCGAACTTTGAGATCTTTGACTTTACCTTGATTCCCATAAGGGGTGAACGAAAACCGTCGCGATTTGATCTGACGTTGTACATGGGAGAGAAGGATGAACGACTCATGGGAGCTGCAGAGTACAACACAGACCTGTTTGATAGAACTACCATAAAAAGGATGTGCCGACACTTCGAGATGCTGTTGGAGAGTATCGTTGCTGATCCAAGCCAACGCATCGCCAATTTGCCTATATTAACCACCGAGGAGAAACATCAGATCGTTGTTGAATGGAATACGACACGACTGGAGTACCCTAAAGAAAGATCCTTTCAAAAACTCTTTGAAGCCCAGGTTGAAAAGACACCGGAGGTCACTGCCTTGGTTTTCGAAAATCAGAAGCTGACATATCAACAGCTGAATGCTCGTGCCAACCAGCTTGCCCATCATCTAAAGAAGATGGGAGTCGGACCGGATGTCCTTGTGGGGATTTATGTTGAACGGTCGGTAGAGATGTTAGTGGGACTATTGGGTATTCTAAAGGCCGGCGGGGCCTATGTTCCGCTTGATCCTGCATATCCCATGGAACGAATCGCCTACATGCTGCAAGATTCAGGAGCTTCAGTTCTACTTACTCAGGAAAAACTGGTAAATCAGTTGCCCAAGCACGACGCTCAAGTCCTCTGCCTGGACCGCGACCGGAAGAAAATTTCTCAGGAAGTAGACGATAATCCGTGCGGCGAGCCGATGCCCGAAAACGTAGCCTACGTTATCTATACCTCAGGCTCAACCGGCAAGCCAAAGGGAGTGGCTGTCCAACATTACACTTTAGTAAACTTCTTGAATTCGATGGCAAGTGAACCGGGGCTGATTTCAACAGACGTTCTGCTTGCGGTAACAACGCTTTCGTTCGATATATCCGGTTTGGAACTATATCTGCCGTTGATGATAGGCGCACAAGTTAATTTAGTCAGCCGCGAGGTTGCTTCCGACGGTCGAAGGCTGTCTAAAGCTTTAGCTGATTCAGCAGCGACCGTCATGCAAGCGACTCCGGCCACGTGGCAACTTCTGTTGGAATCTGGCTGGCAGGGCAGTCCGCAGTTGAAAATTCTTTGCGGCGGGGAGGCCTTGCCTCGAGAATTAGCCAATCGGTTGCTTCATTGCTGTGAATCTTTATGGAATATGTACGGGCCAACGGAGAGCACAATTTGGTCAGCTGTTCAAAAGGTCGAGGGCGGCGAGGTGCCGATTTCTATCGGTCGCCCCATCGCTAATACGCAGATGTATATACTAGATCGCAATTTCAATCCCGTACCTATAGGTGTCTACGGTGAACTTTACATCGGCGGTGACGGTTTAGCACGGGGTTATCTTAATCGGTCTGAATTAACCGCGGAGAAGTTTGTGCCGCATCCGTTTAGCCATGAGGACGGGGCGCGTATGTACAGCAGCGGGGATCAAGCGCGCTTCCTCAGCGACGGCCGCATCGAGTTGGTTGGCCGTCTCGACCATCAGGTGAAGGTTCGTGGATTCCGCATTGAGCTAGGTGAAATCGAAGCTACCCTTGCTCTGCATAAGGCCGTCGACCAAGTTGTGGTTGTCGTCAGAGGTGGAGCGGATTCATCTGATGACAAACATCTCGCGGCCTATATGATTGCTGCATCCGAACAGGAACCAACGGTTGGTGATCTGCGTGGTTTCCTGATGGAAAGCCTGCCTGAGTACATGGTCCCGACTGCATTTGTTTTCCTGGATGCCTTGCCCTTGACGCCAAATGGTAAAGTCGATCGCAAGGCGCTCCCGTCCCCTGAAGGAGTTCATCCTAAACTCGGTTCCGAGTATGTGGCGCCTCAAAGCGAAATCGAAAGAACGGTTACCTCTATATGGCAGGAAGTCCTTAAGGTGGAAAAGGTCGGCATCGATGACAACTTTTTTGATCTCGGAGGGCATTCTATGCTCCTGGTTCGCATTCAAGGCAAACTAAGTGAGGCTTTTGATCGCGATATATCGATCATAGAATTGTTCAAATATCCTACCGTGAATACGTTAGCCCAATATGTTGCTCAAGAGGATCCTTCCGATGAGGCTGATTTCCAAAAGTTTCAGGATATTGCTCAGAAACAAAAACAAGCCATGGTACGGCATAAGAAACTCTCAAGGACAGTGCAAAAGAACGACAGCTCACTCGAACCCGTATGAAAACCGATAAATGAGCGAACTCACCAAACGTATCGCCGATCTCTCTCCGGAAAAGCATAAGCAGCTTTTGGAGAGACTGAAAAAGAAATCCGGCAACGAACAGTCATTATTTATTCCGAAGCAGCCCAAGGACAAGAACCGATTTCCCCTTTCCTTTGCTCAGGAACGCCTTTGGTATCTCGAGCAGCTCGACCCGGGGACTGCGGTTTATAATTTTCCGTTCACCTTAGTATTCGAAGGCCGGTTCAATGCGCCAGCACTAGAGCAGGCGCTCAATGAAGTCATCCGGCGGCAGGAGGCTTTGCGGACCAGCTTTACGACCCTGGAAGGGCAGCCCGTTCAGGTTATCGCTGAACACATCAGCATTAAGTTACCAGTGATCGATCTTTGCTCTCTATCCCAGGAGGAAGCCGATAAGGAAACGGAGCGTTTAGTCGCAGAGATTATCAACACACCCTTTGATTTAAGCCAGGCTCCCTTGTTTCGTGCAACCTTATGGCGACGTCATGAAGCTAGACATGCACTGATGCTATGTATGCATCATATTATAACCGACGGGTGGTCAAAGGATGTTTTCTCAAAAGAGTTGACGACCCTCTATGCTGCATTTTCGACAGGCAAAGCATCACCATTACGGGAACTTGAGATTCAGTACTCTGATTTTTCGGTCTGGCAGAGACAGTGGTTGACGGGTGAAGTTTTGGAAAACCACCTTTCTTATTGGAAACCCCGGCTCGCCAATATCCCGAGGATTTTGGATTTGCCAACAGACCGGCCTCGTCCGGCGGTTCAGACCTTCCCTGGCGATTATGAAACTTTTACACTCTCTCCGGAATTGGCCAAATCGCTGCAAGCGCTGAGCCATTCCTCAGATATGACCGTCTTCATGACTGTTCTTGCGGCCTTTAAAGTATTACTCCATCGCTACACCGGTCAGAAAGATATCGTAGTGGGCACGCCTGTTGCCAGCCGAAACCGGCCCGAAATCGAAGGACTCGTTGGTTTTTTCGTGAATAACCTGGTATTGCGGACAAACCTGGACGGCAATCCGACTTTTAGGGAGCTGCTGCTTCGAATGCGGGAGGTGGCCCTGGCTGGTTATGCGCATCAAGATATCCCTTTCGAGAAATTGGTCGAAGAACTACAACCGGAACGCGACTTGAGTACGTCACCGTTTTTCCAGGTTATGTTCATCATGCTGAAAACATCACCTCAGAGTCAGGGAAGCCAGACTTTAGCGAATTCTGGCCAAACTGTCAGTCAGCCCATTCTGCAAAACAATATGAGATCAAAGTTTGATTTGACTCTGTATCTTGAAGAGAATTGGGATGGGCTACTGGGTACGTTTGAATACAATACGGATCTGTTCGATGCCGCTACGATGTCCCGGATGGCAGGACATTTGCGGAATTTACTGTTGGCCATCGTGGCGAATCCGGATCTTCGTGTCTCGGAGCTACAAATGCTGACAGAAAGAGAGAGAAAGCAGCAGCTGGTTCATTTCAACGAAACTCAGAGCGATTACCCCGGGGATGAAAGTCTTCAGGATTTGTTTGAGGCTCAGGTGCAACGGACACCGGACAGGATAGCTCTGGTTTTTGAAAAGAAGGAGTTAACCTATAGTGAACTCAATGCCCGATCGAACCAGTTAGCACATTACTTGCAGAGTCTGGACGTGGGCCCGGATATTTTGGTGGGGATCTGCATGGAGCGTTCACTAGAAATGATCATTGGACTGTTGGGCATTCTCAAAGCGGGTGGAGCCTATGTGCCTCTGGATCCCTCTTACCCGAAGGAACGCCTGGCGTTTATGGTTGAAGATTCACAAGTGTCAGTGCTATTAACACAACAGAAAGTGGCTGCCGAACTGTTTGAGCACAAAAATAATCGGATCTGCTTAGACAGAGACTGGGAAATGATAGCTAAGTACAATAATAATAATCCAAGGAATGAAGGCGCATCGGAAAACCTTGCCTATGTGATCTATACTTCAGGCTCTACGGGTAAGCCTAAGGGCGTGGCCATAACCCACAAAACTCTAGTAAATTTTTTAATCTCTATGGGTCAGACACCCGGCCTAAGTGAGCAGGATGTGTTGCTGGCAGTCACCACGTTATCTTTTGACATTGCAGGGTTAGAACTGTTCTTGCCCCTAATCCTGGGAGCAAAAGTGGTCCTGGCAAGCGCAGAGGAGGCCTCTGATGCGAGGAGGTTAAAAGAAGTTCTCTCGGAATCTAACGCCACAGTGATGCAAGCGACACCGGCAACATGGCGTATGCTTCTGGATGTAGGCTGGCGTGGAGACCCGAATCTGGCAATTCTCTGTGGTGGCGAAGCGCTGCCGCGAGACTTGGCCAATCGCTTGCATGAAAATGGTAAAGCGCTCTGGAATATGTACGGCCCAACGGAAACCACGATTTGGTCGGCTGTGCAGTGCATCGAAATGGGCGACGATCCCATTTCCATTGGCAAACCCATCGCTAATACGCAGCTCTACATTCTTGACAGGAACATGGAGCCTGTCCCTTTGGGAGTCTATGGAGAGCTCTATATCGGCGGTGCAGGTCTCTCCCGGGGATATCTCAATCGTCCCGAGCTTACAGCCGAGAGTTTCATTCCGGATCCCTTTAGTCAGGATCCAGGAGTGCGCCTTTATAGAACCGGTGACAAAGCGCGCTTCCTGTCCGCTGGCACTATTGAGTTTTCAGGTCGTCTGGACTTCCAGGTTAAGATTCGTGGCTTCCGTATTGAGCTCGGAGAAATCGAGACAGTCTGCGCCGGCCATCCGGCCATCCAGCAGGCTATCGTGATGCCTCGGGAAATCACCAACGGTGATGTCCGACTGGTAGCGTACATCAAGTATGATGCACACGATGAGCCCACGGTCAGTGAGTTGCGCCGCTTCCTGAAAGACAAACTGCCGGACTATATGGTACCGTCAATGTTTGTGACGATGGATACTTTTCCAAAAACCCCAAACGGGAAAATTGACCGTAAGCAGCTCCCGGTCCCTGCTGGAATGAGGACTGACACTGGCCTTTCTTTTGAGCCGCCAGACTCTGATATGGAAAAACTTATTGCAGACGTATGGCAACAAGTGTT
The DNA here is from genome assembly GCA_004356825.1 of Caldithrix sp. Taxonomy (GTDB): domain Bacteria; phylum Zhuqueibacterota; class Zhuqueibacteria; order Oceanimicrobiales; family Oceanimicrobiaceae; genus Oceanimicrobium. The sequence goes on along the minus strand of SMXC01000016.1, from coordinate 3,763 downwards.
GGGCACCGACAGCTTCAGTGTTCATGACAATTTTTTTGATCTCGGCGGCCATTCTCTCTTGTCAATGAAAGTCCTGTATTATCTTGAAAAAAGATTGGGGATACGAATTAGTCCTCGAGAGATCATTTTTAAGAACTTAGGGCAGCTTGCAGCCCTTTGTGAAGAGGAGTCAGATTCAAAACAGCACCGGTCATCAAAGACGATTACAAGGAAGTTACTTAGTCGTTTCAGAGCTTCCGTTGTTAAATAAAGAATCCTTTTTTGCTACCCCCGCATAACTATCCGCAAACCCATCTTCTGGATCGAAATTTGCTTGCATACTGGCTGTAGTTTTATAAAGAAATTCTATATACCCGGGAGAGGGTGCAAGTTCCCTGTTATTTGAATGGATCAGGCGGGAATGCCGAGAAATATGCGCCTAAGCCTTGTAGTAAGAAAAGGAACGCTGTTTGCGTTGGATAAGGGATTTAGCCTTCTATTTACCAAATGGTAATATCAGATGTGTCGATCGTCTGGTGAGAAACAAACTTATGAAGGCCTGATGGGATTCTGATATTTTTTTTGAAATTGTCGATAGTAGTATTTTATGGCAAAGTACAATTCAATTACAAACTTTTTGTTAAGGATGGGACGATTTTTTTTGATGTGCCCTCAATTTAACCCCTGGAAGAAATCTCTAATTTTCATCGTCTTGCTCTTTGTTCTGCCAAACGCACTGACAGGCCAGAATTCGCAATTTTCGTCAGAAGTTACTATTAAAAAGGTGGTGAAGAGCTCTTCCAGCCAACCCGGCGATTTTCTGATGGCACCCTTAACCGGGAATGTAAAGTTTTTATTTATTTCAGTTGAATATCCAAGCGTAAGCGAAATCGTGTCGACTGCTGAACTCCGAAGCGATGCCGATCTGGTAGAAAAGAATATTGAGGGCAACAGTTATGATAAAGTCTCTCTAACCATTGATGTAACGCCTACCTTGATGATGCCAAATCCCGTTTCTTATTACACGAGTGATCCTAAATCCACTCTTGTCAGAATTGCCACAGATGCCGTAAAAATTTCTGAACAAGCCGGTTTTGATGTCGACTCGTACGGGCGGGAAGTGATTTTCAGCAAACAAATCTGGGGTGGGTCTGCAGCTCTTGGTACCATAAACAGGCGTACAGCCTTTATGAGTCACAGCGTGGAATATACAATGGTACACGAGCTGGGTCATACTTTCGGTTGGCGCCACACCAATTTTTGGGAAGTGAAAAGTGGCTCTCCGATATCATCAGAGGGAACCGAAGAAGAGTATGGGGACAGGTATGATATGATGGGTAGCCGCGGCGCAAAGCCGCCCTATCCAGCAGGCATTTGGCATCATTTCAATCCCTGGCTTAAATATCGCAACGGCTGGATACCTGACGAAAGTATTTTGAACGTCACGGATTCCGGTACGTACACGATTCAGACACTTAATAACGATCCAATGACAGGCACCTCTGTGACCAAGTATACCGCCCTCAAAATCAGAAGGGATGCGTTGGTCGACTACTGGGTTTTCTTTCGGGGCTCAGAGGAGTTTATCGACAACGGGCCGGTCATTACCCGGATTTTTAATACTAATGTCAAACCAACACATCTTTTGGATATGACTCCTGGGTCTCAGAGCGCTGATTGGAAAGATGCAGCATTGGCAGTGGACAGTACCTTTTCAGATACACAAAATGGAATTACGGTGAAAACCATATCACGTTCTCCGAGTGAGGTTCAGGTTGAGGTTACGGTAGACCCGAATGCAATCGCAGCTGTGGATAACTTGCCGGTTATCGATATAGTACGCCCTGCCCTGGGACAAAGAACCCTCCAGGGAGTCGTCGATTATGAGGTAACCGCCTTCGATCCGGACGTTGGCGACTTCAATGGTGCAGGCATCGCTAAGGTCAAACTGTTCATTCATATAGGAAACGACCCACTAATCAGTAATCTCCGCCAGGGTTTGGACCCACCGAAACCGCAAGCGACCATGGAATTTTCTGCTCCGCCATATCTCTGGCAGGTGGATACCAATACCAGTTCACCGTATCTTCCGGACTGTCGTTATCAGCTCATTGTGAAGGCAACAAGTGTGCAGGGTGGTGTCAGATTTATTCAATTTGAACACCTTATTGATAACTCCGCGTTACCGGCTAAGCCAGTTCTGTCCGCGCCATCGGAAAATGCGACAAATGTATCAACGGATACAACTTTAGTCTGGAGTTTTTCCAGTGGAGCCACTTCATATCAAGTTCAGGTTTCAACTGAGTCTGATTTTTCTACTATTATTCTTGTTAAAGACGGAATCACATCTAATATATATGCAATCAGCGGCTTAGCAAACAACGCGACTTACTACTGGCGTGTTAACGCAACAAACGCCAATGGAACAAGCCCATATTCCACAGCCTGGAAATTCACAACAATTGTTGCAGCTCCGGCCGCGCCGGCGCTGTCGGAGCCATCTGACAATGCCATAGATATAGCCACTGATACCACGTTAGTTTGGGCCTCTTCGAACGGTGCGACTCTATATCAATTGCAGGTTTCAACTGTTTCTGATTTTTCAACAATCGAATTAGATCAAAGCGGGCTCATGACCCCCTCGTATCGGGTAACCGGTTTATCAAACAGTACTGCATACTTTTGGCGTGTCAAGGCGTCGAATGTCGGAGGAGAAAGCCCGTGGTCGATGGTTTGGCAGTTCACGACTATCGTGGCAGGGCCGGCAGCGCCCCTTTTATCATCCCCAGCCGACAATGCCATTGACATACCCACCACGCCAATTTTAGTATGGAATACTTCGGGCGGGGCAGCGTCTTACGACCTGCAGGTTTCGACACAATCCAATTTTGCCACATTAGAATTGGACGAAAGCAGCCTCTCCGATACAACATTTCAAGCGACAGGACTCTCTAACAGTACAACCCAATACTGGCGGGTTAGAGCTGCCAACACCGGGGGAACAAGTCCCTGGTCAGCCGTTTGGAAATTTACCACAATTACGGCAGGTCCAGCCTTGCCGGTGTTATCTGTTCCGCTGGATACCGATACGGGCGTGCCAATAAATCCGACTTTAGTTTGGAATGAAGCTGAGAGAGCAACGACCTATCAGTTGCAGCTCTCAATTAGTTCTAATTTTTCACCGCCAATAGTAGATCAGAGCGGTATCGCGGACACTTCATTTCAGGTACCCGTTTTATTAAACAACACTATCTATTTTTGGCGGGTCCGGGCTGCAAACGCCGGCGGCACAAGTGATTGGTCAAGTGTCAGGCATTTCACCACGATAGTGGCGGCACTGGCGGCGCCGGTCTTGTCTTCCCCAGCGGATAATGCAGAAAATTTATCTGTTGAACTGAATTTAGTGTGGAATGCCGTGAGCGGAGCTGTATCTTACCAGATTCAGGTCTCAACCCAGTCTGATTTTTCTACCGGATTAATGGGTCAAAGCGGACTACCGCATACCTCTTTCCGAGTAAGAGGTTTAGCAAATGAGACGACATATTTTTGGCGCGTCAAGGCGACAAATATCGGTGGAACCGGTCCCTGGTCAACTGTCTGGCAATTTACCACCGAACCGGTTAGTTCAGTGGAAACAGGCAAAGAGATACCGAGTGACTTCAGGCTTGGCCAGAACTATCCGAACCCGTTTAATCCGACGACGAATATTTCGTTTGATTTACCAAAAGCAGAGTATGTAATCCTTAAAGTATACAGTCTGCTGGGAAAAGAAATTGCAACGCTT
>SMXC01000289.1 GCA_004356825.1 Caldithrix sp. | reverse complement strand
GGCGTCTCAATACCAGCAAACCGTGCCATTTTTGCTGTTCCTCTGGCTACATTCTTTTTAGCTCTATTTTTGCATCTCTATATTATGAAACTCGTAGAGCTGGTGAAGTCTGTTGAGGATGTAAAGACAGAGGATCAAATATTCCCATGGTTAGCTATCTTTAAGGGCCGGACAAGTCAGACATTAACCTTGCTTTCTAATCCCGGCCTTCCCTTTCTTGCAAATTTGATTATACTTGGCCGATCTTGGCACAGTAGCTCCTTTTTTTTGAGATCACTGGCAATCATTTTTACCCTATGGACTATGTTCCTTGGTTTTCGGTCATACTACGAACTAACCAGGAAGCTGTGTCAAGTTTTCCACGCTCCGGCGGTCAAGCGTTGACCTATAAGGTAACCTCTGTACGATCAAAATATGGTCCAACATAACATAGGAGCGGGACGGGCTTCGCCGCCCCTCAATTTGTCGTTATACAAAGACCGTCCGTACCGCTTTGAAGGAGACGAAGGATTATGAATATCTACATTGTCCTTGGCATTGTTCTGGGAGCCATTGCGACAGCCCTTCTGACGTATGGTACGGGGCAAGGCAAAAAACCGTCATTAAGCGCAAAGTGCTATCTTTTAGAAGACAAAGACCCATGTTCAATAGGGTGCACAATAGAAAATGACGGACGAGCTGAGGCAAAAGATGTTTATCTTTCCTTTAATAAATTGCTCCCGCTGGAAACTAGCGTAATTGCAAAACCGGAATTTGGAGAAATAAGACTTGTAGAAGCCAATAGAATTATTAACCCAATTCTTTATCCGAAAAGCAGCGAAATGCACAAAGCATTTTCGGTCCACATCCCACGAATCGTCCCAAATCATCCTGTGGCGTTTACGGTTAAAACAACAAATGCTGACAATATAAGAGCAGGAAAACAAATCCTGTATTTGGAGAAAGAAATTACTAAAAAACTCAAAGACCTCTATTCTGCGGTCGAAAAAAAGTATCCCGACGTCACCAACGACTTAAACCAAGAAATTCTCGCTGAACATAGAATGAAAAGGTATTCTTTTTTTGCACCAGCCAAAGTGTTTTATGAGGAAGGAACTCGAGATATTTTTTTTCTGACAGAAAAAGAAAAATCAATGGCTGCGTTACATTCCGACCTTTTTAGGACTTACATAAAAGAATTTGTCACAATGTTTCGAGATACGTCCGCTTTTATTGCACCTGCCATAAGAATAAAAACATCATTGGGTGAAGCGATATATAGATATGCCCCCCCACATCTTATTACATCTATGGAAGCTGAAATTTCCTCGCTAATAAAGGAAGGTGATTTTCCTGTACCTGGTAAATATGATTTTGAAAAATAGGAGCACATTTCATCTATGGACAGGCCCCGAACGTTGCATGGCGAACTTATACAATAGAACACTCATGGAAAAAAACAATCCCCGGCTCGAAAAGAATCGGGGATCTTTTTTTTATAAAGATTTGACTAATTGAGAAAAATCGAGGGAATGACCGGCACTGATAGCCGTTGTTGTTGAAAGTCGATGACTTCACGAAAACCACATACAGGACAGGTATCAACCTCAGCCCGGGTCTCTTTAAGTATTACAAATTGAGTCTTTAATATCGGCAAGTTCGTTTTTTTCCTAAAAGTTAAACTCCTACTTTTAGATGGACGGATTGACTCATGTTCAATGTCAATTACTTTGTTCCAATCCGCAATCACGTTGCTTTAACCAAAATGTTATTGACAATGGCATTTTGTTTTTTTATCTTTCTACGTTTTTTGTGTGGAGGCATGTAGTGAGTATGAATTGCACACGATTTTACACACTGACTGATTGTGAGATTAATAAAAACAAATACTTATGACAACATAACTACGGCCTGTCAAGCCGGAGATCGCGGGTTCGAATCCCGTCGGCCCCGCACATATGGTCAATTTCAAAGCCATTACATCTCTACAAATGTGATGGCTTTTTTTTGGGAGTGATAGATTTACAAAAAAGTTTTTCAAAAATTGGATTCTGCATTGATATTCAAAATTTTTCTTTTATATTTACTCCTTAAAATGAAGGAGCCATTTCAGAAATGAAGTTAACGGATATTTTGAGCGAGAATCGAGTTAAGATTCCTCTCGCCAATACCGAAAAGGAAAAAATCATTGAAGAAATGGTGGAAGTTGTCGCTGATTCCATCAAACTGGAAAATAAAGCTGAAATTTTGAAAGCAGTCCTGGATCGGGAAGCAGTGATGAGCACCGGCGTCGGCGATGAAGTTGCCATCCCGCATGGAAAATCCGAAAGTTTGCACGAAATTATCGCTGCGCTCGGGATTACCAAAGACCCAATCGATTTCAATTCCCTGGATGACAAGCCGGTTCGTTTGGTTTGGCTTCTGATTGGGCCCCAGGATAAAACCGGACCGCATTTAAAAGCGCTGAGCCGAATCTCCAGACTTATGCACAAAAAAGAATTCAGAGAACGCCTCATTCAAACGACGGCCGCCAAAGAGGCCATCGAAGTTATTAATTCAGAAGAAAAAAAATACTTTGAATCGTAATTTTTGCATTTAAACACCCTTCCCTTGATTTCGAAAACTCAATTAAAATATTATATTTCACTGAAGAAAAAACAAGTTCGCGAGCTGGAACAAAAATTTATCGTTGAAGGGCTGCGGCTGTGCGAAGAAATCTTTGACTCGGAATATGAATTTGATGAACTCCTTTACTGCCCCGCCAAAATTTCCACAAAACGAGCCACTCACTTTGTTGAAAAATGTATAAGCGCCGGCGTTCCGACCAAAGAATTAAACATAAAATCTCTGAAACACATTTCCGATACCATGCATTCCCAGGGGATTGTGGGAATAATTAAAATGCAGCGTCTTAGTATTGAACAATTAATGGCCAATTCTCCGCAAGGCCTGGTTGCCCTGGATAACATAAATGACCCCGGAAATTTAGGAACCATCATTCGTTCGGCAAGCTGGTTTGGCGCCAACGGCGTTTTATTAAGCCAGAATTCAGTTGAATTGACAAACCCTAAAGTCGTGCGAGCAAGTATGGGGAGTCTGTTTCATCTGCCGATTCTGCAGCATCTCAACCTCTACAAAGAACTGGACAAGTTAAATGAGCTTGGCTATGCATTGTTCGTCGCCGATGCCAGCGGGGACATTGAGTACGCCACGGCTGACTTTAGTAAAAAATGGGTTCTTATCTTTGGCAATGAAATTACAGGCGTCAGTGAAGAAATCAAGGGAATTGCTTCAGGCGTTCTAAATATTCCCCGCAAAGGCAAGGGTGAGTCTCTAAATGTAGCAGTATCCGCCGGAATCATTTTAGCGGAAACTTTAAGGCAATATAAAAATTGAATAATATCCCGGAGAAAGAACCCGTTCCACATCCGAGTTTAAAGATCATTTTGGGATTGATCCTTGCCGGCCTTATTTTAGCAGGATTGCCTTCTATTTTCAGCCTTGCCGGGGCTTCAACATCTTCGTTATTGGTCTTTAGTGAGATTTTGCTCATTGTTCCAACAATTGCCTACTTGCATCATAAAAAATATAACTTGAAGGCAGTCTTTCGACTCACTAAAATCGACCCACAGATAGTTTATTTGAGCTTTCCTTTGGGCCTTTCAATTACGATTCTAAGCGATGAGATAGACCATATCGTAAGTTCTTTTATTGAGATATCTCCTGAGTGGCAGGAACTACTGGCGCAAAATTTAACCGCTGAATCTCCATTAGAATGGTTTAACCTCTTTTTCGGCGCCGTGGTTTTAGCAGGCATCTTTGAAGAAATTCTTTTCCGAGGTATGCTGCAAAAAGCTTTCGAGCGAAAATTTGAATTGCATCAGGCAATTTTTCTAACGGCTTTTGTTTTTGCTATTATCCACTTGCCCTTTTGGTTGATTCAAATAATGATTTTGGGAACCGTCCTCGGTTTTATTGCCTGGCGCAGCAACAGCATTATCCCGCCTATAATTCTGCACTGCTTAAACAACGGCTTCGCTCTTATCTTCGCCAACACAAATCCTGAAAGTTGGAATTGGTACAATTGGAACGGCCACGTCAACCCCACCGTCCTCGTTATTGCTGCAGGCCTGTTATTCTACTCAGCCAAATCGTTTTTTCGATTGACTGAAAACACCTACGCGGCATAGTATGTTGCCATTTTTATAGCTAAATTTGGGATTGAAGGCCTGATTGATAACGACGCCCGGGCTACGTTTCCTCAAAATCCTTCAGAGATTGTTGCCCTACCGTAAAACAAATGGCCATTCATTTCCTACACTTCGTAATGTGAATTTTCTAAACATTTTGGTGTTCTGTAATTCTTCAAAAAAAATAAAATTTTTTCCGTTTTCCCCTTCCGCAAAAGCCTCCGTTTGATCATAATAATAGATTGTTGTCACGCACCTCGTACTGCAACTTTGGCTTAACTCCTTTTTTATATGAAAAAAATCGTAATGCTCAATGAGGATCTTGGTACGCAAATGCAAATCTACTTAGCACTTTGTGATGCCTACAAAGTAGAAATTGCTGAAAATGTCGAATCAGCAATGTACCTGCTCCGAAAAACCAAACCGGAAGTCTTGCTGCTTGATTATAACTTAGATCAATTTACCGCAAACGGAAAAACCGGCATTGACTTTATTAAGAAAGTTAAGAAAAAATACACCGATCTCAAAGTCATGATGATTATGGATAACAATGATCAAGTCCAGATCCAGGAACACGGGGCGGATGAGGTTCTTTATAAACCGATTAGAAATAAAAACTTAATTTTAAATGTGAAAAAATTAGCAGGTGCAACTGCTTAAGAAGCATCCTTAATCCTACAACAACTTGCACCCACTTCCTTTGACGGGATTAGGGGGAACAGGCCAGTATTCGTCCGCGATGCTGGCCCTTTTTTTTGCGATTCACTGTTTTTGATTGCAAGGCGTCTTCATGCGAACGCATGCTGCTGCTTGCATACTCGTGAGATTGCTGGGCTGAGAAAAACTAAGATGTTTATCGAATGGGTATTAGGAAATCCTATTTCTGCGAAATTTTCGATTTCAACTTAATACCGTGCTTCTTAAAAATTTGCTCATACCTGGAAAAATTTAATTTTACTTCAGCCAATGTCGAATAGTAACCGTAGTTTAGAACTGATTTTCTCGCCTCAAAATCCATCACGCCGGTTAGAAATAACATGCCATCCGAAGACATCGGTTGAAAAATAACAACATCAATATCCGGATTTTCTTGTCGGAATCTCTTTAATCCGAATTCAAAACGCGTTAAGGTTTCGATGCGGCGGGCCTGGTCACTGATTAATCCCATCCCTTTGTCTTTTATGCTTCCCAAATTTCCGTTAAATGTAGGCAAGCCTAATTTCATCTTGTCATTTGCGAAAGGTACCGTCGGATTGATGATGACGATGAGTTTAGCGCCGTTTCGGATCGCAATGTCGATGTGCGCCACCTGCCCTGTGGAGCCGTCGATAAAGTCATGTCCGTTAATGTTGACCGGTCGAAAAAAAATGGGAATTGCTGCAGAAGCCGCCACCGCTTTTGAAATGGGTACGGTTTTATCATCTTCACCGAAAACCCACCGCTTTCCGGTATCCAAATCTGTGGCGGGGATATAAAGCTCTTTTTTTAAATTGCGGAAATCGTTCGTCTTCCCTTCCGGGTAGAGCAAGCCTGCCATAAGTTTGTCCAGATTATTCATGGAAAAAACACCCGGGGGAATAAATTCCTGCATAATGGAAAGAAGATCCATAAAGCTCGCCTGTTTTCGATTCACCCAGCCATAGCGAATCAAACCCGGCAAACGCTTGAAAAGCGGAGCAAAAGCCCTGAAAACTTCAGACCAACGCAAGTCGTAAATATCCTTTCTCTGAAAATTCAAATTGGAACTGCTGTCGGTGCTGATTTTTTCATAGATCTCATCGGGCGAGTAGCCATTCGCAATGAGAGGAGCGATGACCGCCCCTGCGCTAATACCCACAAAAATATCAAAATTGTTGGTAGAATCTGCAGGTTCAAAAAATTCATCTAATGCTTTCAGACAACCAACTTCATACATGGAGCCGGTAATGCCGCCGCCAGCAAGGCACAAAGCAATTTTATTTTTGCGTTTGGACATTTGCCTTTATATACTTTTATTTAAATTTTAAAAAGTGATTTCTTGACCACCTGAATGCGAAAAATTTTTAACAATATATTTGCAATTCCTGTTCCAACTCCTTCTTTCTAAATCGTCATGAAAATGAAAAAAGTTATTATTTCATGAAAAGCTTTTACCGCAAACAGGAACCCGAGGTCCCGGTTTTCTTAAGACATAGACGACAAGTTGATGGCCGGTGTTTTTTCACAGGTGTGTTTGAAGCGGTGAGGCAAAAATTAGAGTTAACAAATGAAAACGTAGCACCTGACTAGAGCAAGTGTGACTTAAAGAATTCCGTAACTTTTTTACGGACTACGGGTGCAGATAAAGATCGGAATTCCCAACTTCTTCCAACCGGACTTTCTCCGCTGTTCCTGCGTTTTTTGGAAAGTTTCTCAAATTCCCCTACAGAAATAACCTCATCCTCGCCGTCATGAAATTAACAAGAGCGGGACTGCTATTTTACCAATTTGACCGACCGGGCTGAGGGTTTCAAGCGCAACACCGGCAAGCTTTCTCAAAAATATTTTTAAAAAATGTCCCATTAATCCAATTGCATTTCCAGCTACCTCTGTCGCGCTTAATGCATACTCCACAATTCTATCGAAATCTCCTAGCATGCGATTTTAGGGAAGTAAGTTCGACCGGATCACTGTCACCATGTCCACCAGGTCGTATAGAATTACGTTGAAGCCAGCTCGGCTCAGATACTCAGCATGCGGCAGCATTTTTTCTGAGTTTCCACCCCAACCATGCGTCAAAATAATCGGCGGGCTTTGGATTTTTTTGAAGTATTTTGCACCGGAATAAACCAACCTTCTAAAGTCAAACCGTCGCTTACAACTGAAAAATCCTCAAATGGTAATTGGTGATCGCCCGGTGTTTTTTTGTTTTTGACAAATCAACCGACTTAAGACTGTCCGATGCTGTGTACCCCGAAAACCCGATAATGAAGATACTTATGAGGAATATGATGGGAATAATAGGCTTCTGCAAAACAGCTTAATTCGTCATTTCGAGCGTTAGCGAGAAATCTATTTAATTCAATTGTATGCGTAAAAAGATTTCTCCCGTTGGTCGACATGACATAAAAGGACGTTTTTGTAGAAGTCTAATGGGAATGAGAAAGGAGAATTGTCAAGAGCATGAAAAATGCAATCTATTCTGAGCTTACTTTGAGAGTTCTTTTTTTAAGTATTCTCCGGTATACGACCCTTTCGTCTTTGCTACTTGTTCCGGAGTTCCTTCTGCAATAATCCGTCCGCCGCCGTCTCCTCCTTCAGGGCCCAGGTCGATTATATTATCGGCGGTTTTAATGACATCAAGATTGTGCTCAATGACGATCACTGTGTTACCTTTATCGACCAGTCGGTTGAGAACCGAAAGCAGCATCCTAATATCTTCAAAATGCAGGCCAGTAGTCGGTTCATCCAGAATGTAAAGAGTTTGACTGGTACTGACTTTGGAAAGCTCGGTTGAGAGTTTTATCCGCTGCGCTTCACCTCCTGAAAGTGTCGTGGCTTGCTGGCCTAAATGAATATAGCCCAAACCAACATCGTTAAGCGTTTGCAGTTTTCTTTTAATTGTGGGGATATTTTCAAAAAAAATCAGCGATTCGCTCACAGTCATATCCAACACTTTGGCAATAGATTGACCTTTGTATTTAATTTCGAGGGTTTCCCGGTTGTAGCGTTTGCCCTTACAGATTTCACAATTGACGTAAACATCCGGCAGGAAGTGCATTTCGATTTTGATAAGGCCATCGCCTTCGCAAGCCTCACAGCGTCCGCCTTTCACGTTAAAACTAAAACGCCCGGGTTTGTAGCCACGGATTTTGGCTTCGGGAAGCTGGGCAAATAAATCCCGAATGTAAGTAAAAAGGCCGGTATAAGTGGCCGGGTTAGATCGCGGCGTGCGCCCAATCGGTGATTGGTCGATATCGATAACTTTGTCGATAAACTCTAATCCGGCTATTTTTCCATATTCAAGCGGCGCTTTTTTGCTGCGATAGAAATGCTTGGCCAGGATGCGATAAAGAGTTTCATTTATCAAGGTACTTTTCCCTGATCCGGAAACGCCGGTCACGCAGGTGAAAACTCCAAGTGGTATTTTCACCGCAACTTTTTTAAGGTTATTACCGGAAGCCCCTTGCAACGAAAGAAAGTTTCCATTTCCATTTCGGCGTTTCCTGGGGATGGGGATCCTTCTCGTTCCGGCCAGGTATTGCCCGGTGAGCGACTTTTTATTGGCTAAAATATCTTTGGGTGTGCCGATTGCGACAATTTCTCCGCCATGCGTCCCTGCTCCCGGTCCCAGGTCAACGACGAAGTCCGCCCTTTCGATGGTTTCCTGATCATGCTCAACCACAAGGACTGTATTGCCCAAATCACGAAGCTTAGTCAGGGTATTAAGGAGCCGCGCATTGTCGCGTTGGTGCAGGCCGATGGAGGGTTCATCCAGAATGTAAAGAACGCCGACAAGTTGTGACCCAACCTGAGTCGCCAGGCGGATACGCTGGGCCTCACCCCCGGAAAGGGTGCCCGCCCTGCGATTCAGAGTCAGGTAGTCCAACCCGACATTCACCAAAAAACCAAGCCGCTCGCGGATTTCTTTCATAATTTGCCGGGCGATTTCCTGCTCGCGTTTATTGAGTTTTATTTTAGCGAAGTATTCGTGTGCAACCTTGATAGACATTCCGGTGATCTGTTGGATATTCTTGTCGCCAATCCGCACCGCAAGCGCTTCTTTCCGCAAACGCTGCCCATTACAGTCCGGGCAGGAATTGACGTTCATGAAAGACTCGATCCAGGATCGAACGTGATTCGACTCTGTTTGTTTGTGCCGTCGCATTAAATTCGGAATAATCCCCTCGTAAGTGCTGGTGAATTCCGCCTGCGTCTTTCTGTTTTTTGACTCGTACTGAAAGCGAATTTCTTCGCCATTTGAACCGTGCAGCAAAATTTTCTTTTGAGATGCGTCGAGAGCCTCCCACGGTTTATCCATATCGATTTCGTAGTGTCGGGAAACCGCCTGCAATTGATTTGAATACCAGCCGTCTTCACTAACCGCCCATTTGGACAGGGCCCCTTGCCGTAAAGAAAGTTTTTCATCCGGAATGATTAAATCGGGATCGACTTCCATGGTTGTGCCCAGACCGTTACAAGCTGAACAGGCGCCATATGGACTGTTGAAAGAAAACATGCGCGGGGCAAGTTCTTCATAGGAAATACTACAATCGACACAGGCAAAGTGCTCGCTGAAAAGCAGCGCTTTTGATGCGCCATTCTGCTTATCGTCCAGCACGTCGATGAGCACGATTCCGGAGGCAATTGTGAGCGCAGTTTCAAGTGACTCAGCTAACCTGGATTCAATCTTGGAACTAACCACAAGACGGTCGACGATGATTTCGATATTGTGTTTCTTGTTTTTGTCCAGTTTAATTTCATTTGACAGATCATGGACCGTGTCATCAACCCGCACGCGGACGAAACCATCCCGGCGCGCGCCTTCAAAAACTTCGCGATACTCACCCTTTCGGCCGCGAATCACCGGAGCCAGAACCTGAATTTTGGTATTCTGCTCCATGCCAAGCACCGTGTCGACAATCTGCTGAACGGTTTGCCGTTGAATCGGCTTGCCGCAGTTGTAGCAGTAAGGTTTGCCGACCCTTGCAAATAGCAATCGCAGGTAGTCGTAAATTTCAGTCACTGTTCCAACGGTTGAGCGTGGGTTCTGGCTGGCTTTGCGCTGCTCAATCGAAATCGCCGGCGATAACCCCTCGATATAATCTACGTCGGGTTTCTCCATCAAACCCAGAAACTGGCGGGCATAAGCAGAGAGTGATTCCACATACCGGCGCTGACCCTCAGCATAAATGGTGTCAAAAGCCAGCGACGATTTACCCGAACCGGATAGACCGGTAATTACCACCAATTTGTCCCGCGGAATTTCAAGATCGATGTTTTTTAAATTATGCTCTCGTGCGCCTTTTATAATGATTTTATCGGGCATTTTTTGGTGTTTAAAATTAAAAAAGTTAGTTTACAACCGATGGTGTCGGAGATAAGTGAAAACGGTCTCCGACACTTTTAGGTCGCGAAATATTATAGACGCTTTAAAAGAGGCTCCTGAAGTTGAGCCTGAAGAACAGGACAAATTTACTATTGAAAGTTGAGAAAAAAATATAGTTTCTGAAAACTACTATTCTTCCATCTTCCAGAACGAAATTCCCCCCGCCTGTTTACCAACCTCCGCGGTCGCAACATGTTTGAGTTTTTTTAAATCGAACACATCAACCGCGCCGGGTTCACCGCCTTTACCTTCAACCGACACAAAAGCATAACGGCTGTCCGGAGAAATGACGACCCCGTGCGTGACTTTGCGGCTGTTGGGAATTTTCGCTAATTCTTTGCCTTTTTTCAAATCCCAGATACCCGTCGAGCCTTCGGACTTGTAGCTCACCACCAGTATTTTCCCATCGTTGCTCACTTCAAGGTTGTAAGGACCCTTCCCGGTCGGAAATCGGCGGGTGATTTTCCAGTCATTCAGGTCAACCTCGACGACTTCGTTTGTGCCGTTGTTGGCCACATAAACCTGTGGTTGAGTCGGATGAGGATAGACCCAGGTAGGTTTTGCTTTAGGCATACCGTGTTGCATTGTTTCCTTACCTGCCATCTGATGCTCATTTGCACTCGACTCTCCAGCTAAATTTAATATGCGGCTTACCTCAAAAGACATAGCGTCGATTTCATACAACTCATCGCTCATCATTGCGACTGAGTAATGACTGAGGCCATCCGGTGACAGGCGTGAGCCATGCGGCATAACGCCGGTTGTGACACGATCAATTTCTTCCATGGATTCCGGATCGACAATAGAGACCGTGCTGGGCACATGATCACCGTGAAGGTTGAAATTCACTACGTAGAGAAATCCCGTCGCAGGAGAAATTTGCATGGTTGCGGGAAACAAATCGAGTTCGACCCGGGCAATCATTTCATCGGTGCCGGTCTTGAACTTGTAGACATGACCATACGGCTTGCCGTGCGCCATGGAGAGGTACCAGTACTGACCATCCGGACTAATGGTCATGCCGTGCGGCCCTTCGATCTCCACCGGCCAGACGCCAACCGAAATACGTTTTTCCACCGAGGCAGTCTCACCTTCAAATTTAACGACCGCAACTTCATCCTCAGATTCAGCAGCGACATAAATATAATACTTCTTACCCTTAGCCTCAGCATTCACGTTAAAGCATAAAATATTTAAGGCCGCAAAAGTCAAATAAACGGCTAATTGTTTCATCAGTTTGTGCCCTCTTTTTTCTTTTCAACAATCCGCACAGCCCAGAGCCCGCTGTTCATATCGGTAAAGAAAATCGTGCCTTTGTGCGGCTGAGGACCCCAGACCATCGGTGCATTCGGGATGCTGGCGTCGCGGTGCATCGGTAAAAACCAGCCGATCTCCCGGCCTTGTTTATAAAGATCGCCCATGAGGTCTCCTGATACATCTACCACTCTCAGACCGCCGTTGTAAAATGCGGCGTAGAGAATATCATCCTCAACCCAGAAGTTATGCGAACCTGCTTCGGGAACTTCGTAGCGGGCCGTTTCTTTGGGATTTAACGGATCGGTAAAATCCACAAAGTGAATCCAGCCGGCGGCAATTTCCGGTATTTTTTTATTCGGGCCGCTCAAACCGTAAGGAAATGCTTCATCGCCGGCAAGCACATAAAACTTTTTTGTTTCTTTATTTAAAAAGGGGAAAGCTGCGTGATTCCAGCCGCTGGCATATTCATAACCTGCAAATTGAATCGGGTTGGTGGGTGAACCGCCTCCCATAAACGGCGAACTGATCTCCGGGCTGGCTGTTTCTCCGAATTTCCGGAATGGCCGGCCGGCAGTCACTCCGCCAATATCAACCAGTTGCACGCCGTCCTGCCAATTAGACGAAAAAGCGATGCCGTTTTCAATCCAAACATCGTGAACCCCGTGTCCCGGTGTTTTCAGCTCAAACTGAGAGACCCGGTAGGGGTTCGTCGGGTCTTCAATGTTAATGACGTCATAACGAGTCCCGTTGTTGACAGCATAAATGTGGTTGTCATAAATAAATACATTATGCACACCGCCGGTTAATTTATCATCAAACCGTGAAAGAATCTTGACATCGGCAGGATTGCTAACATCCAAAATAACCAGGCCATTCTTTCTGTTAGAGGCACCTTCTCGGCTAATCACAGCGATCCTGCCGTCTTCCGAGATCTTGACGTCGTTGATCGTTCGTGCGTCCACCCGAACAGTGTCGATGGTTTTCATATTGGCCGGATCAGTAACATCCCAAAAATAAGTGTCTCCCTTTGCACCCCAGGTTCCGGTGACGGCATAATCCCGTCCGTCCGCACCTTCCCACACCCAGAGGTCGGAGGAGTAAACATCCAGCACTTCGCCGTGGCCAACCAGCTCGAGCTTTGTGTTAAGATTCCGCGCCTTTACACCAACGGTCTTGCGGGCAACAAATGAACCGCAGTGGGCTAAAATCGTGTAAGTCCCCGGCGTCTCAGCCACAAACCTGCCGTCCTGTTCGATAAGAGCCGAAGCAGGTGCGCCACGCTTTTGCTCCGGCTTACCAATAACCGAGTAGCTGATTGGTGCATCTTCGATAACTTTTCCCAAGCCATTTCGGGCAACCGCTTTAAATTCGATAACGTCTCCGGTGCGGGCATCTTTCATATTTGCGGAAAGTTCCAGCCTCTCAACCGGATTTGCCAAAACTTTTACGTTGATTTTGGCCTCAATATCTTCGATTTGAGCCTGTATGGTGACAGTGCCGGTTTTATGCGCGCTAAGATTTCCATATTCGTCCATAGAGGCGGTCTGCTGATTGCTGCTCGTGAGGCGAACATCGAGCCCTCTGCGCTCAAGGCCGGCCTTATCCCAGACTTGCGTTTCAATTACAATGGCAGTTCCGGTATAAATGTGATCGGGAGGATTAATAAAGGTGATCTTTTCCAGCGGCGGAAACGCCACATCAACCGGTATTTCACCTCTCATACGATTTTCTCTTTTTACCGTAACCGTTCTCGCATTTACTTTAAAAGTACCCGGGCGGTGCGCTATGACTTTGGCGTCAACGCTACCACCTTTTACAAGCCTCGGCAGAACTTCAACAGATCTGCGAGCCTTGGTGCCACGGGCATACAGGATGAACGGCATCTTATGAATTTCGCCGGCCTCGTTCAGCAGCTGAATTTTTACAATGATCGTATCGCCAACCCCGAGTTGAATGGACTCCGGTTCAAATTTAAATTTCAGTTTAAGTGAATCCTCTTCTACATCCTGGCTCCAAAGAGATGAGTTGACGATGAACAGTGTCATTAGTGCCAGAAGAATGAAATTTTGTTTAATCCGACTCATGAATTCCTCCTGATTTTGATGGAACAACTGAATAATTTTCTATAAAAAATTAAATGAAAATGAAAAGCAAGTCAACCAGAGTTTATGAGGCAAGTTTAAAGAGGACTATTCTTCAAAAAACTTTGCAATCTTTATTTCGAACCCGGCCAATATTTCCTCTCCAATTAAAGAATCATTTTCAGCTAACATTTGCACATCAGTTTCAGATCTGTAAACCGTGCAGAGCGATTCTTTGCATCGAGCAACGATGGTATTAAACTCATAATTATCACTCCAGATTTAAGATGAATCAAAATAGACAAATAAGCATAAAAAGTCAAGAAAAGTAATCACCAATAAAAATGCTTTTTACTGAAATTCCCTCTTGACTACAACAATTTATTTCCTTATAATCCCGATGTAAGTAAACACTCACTTATTATAAGAAATGGCACGTCCCCTTACCAAAAAAACAGACGTCATCGATGCCGCCCTGGCTTTATTTATGAGAAAAGGCATCAAGGCCACCACTACCCGTGCTATAGCCCTCCGTGCCGGCATTTCCGAAGGCACAATCTACCGGCATTTTCATAGCAAAGAAGACCTTGCCGAAAGTATTTTCGAGCACAATCTGGACTATTTCTGGAAATACTTAAAGGGGTATCTTAAAAACACCAAAAACACCGAGGAGATGTTGCAGGCATTTGTCGCCGGTTTCTTCGAATTCTCCCGTCGCGAACAGCGAAGGTACGGCTTCATAATCTCCGCCCATCAGACGGAATTAAAACGGCATTCCCGGGAAAAAATGAAGCCCAAACAAATGCTCACCAAAATTCTACGCTTAGGCCAGAAGGAAGGCATCTTCAGGAAAATGGACTTGTCGTTGGCTAGCGCAATGGTCATCGGCACAATCATGCAAACGATTTTCTACCTCAAAAATGGTCGCATCGCAGTCAACTATGACGACGTCATCAAGGAGGTGACCCAAACCTGCTTAAAAATGGTAAAGAAATAAAAGTAAATAACGATACTTTAATTAATGCTAAATTATTTTTAAAAAGGAGGTGAGAATATGACCTATATCATCGCTGAGCCCTGTGTTGATGTTCTGGATAAAGCATGCGTTGATGTCTGTCCGGTCGATTGTATTTATGAAGTGGCAGACACCGAACTCTCGGAGGGTGATGAAGCGCACTTGGCAATGCTCTACATTCATCCGGACGAATGTATCGACTGTGGCGCCTGCGAACCTGAATGTCCGGTTGAGGCCATCTTCCCCGAAGATGAATTGCCCGACAAATGGAGCAAATACACCGAATATAATTACGTGGCCTTTGGCTGTTCACCCCCGTAATTAAATTTTATCAGATATTTTTCCAAGCCACCTTATTTCGAAATCTGAATGAGGTGGCTTTTTTATTGGGCAGTTCAAGTTTCAGCTTGACATTTTACTTGATTATTTTATAGGCCGCTCCGGCGCCACGCCCAGAAGTTACTATTATAACATTTTAAAGTGTTCTGATTCGGTGTTCGAGCTTTCCGCTTGAATAAACCGAAACCTGAAACTCGCAGCTCACACAGTTTGATCTTCTCCAATTTCCTTCATACTTTCCGATAACCAAAACTTGCTTTTCAAAAAATCCAATCCATGCGCCATTATCTTAGACTGGGGATCGGCATCATTGCCATCTCTTCGGCATCGATTTTAATTAAGTTCTGCGATGCGCCTTCCATGGTCATCGCCATGTACCGCCTCGTCTTCGCCTCTCTTTTTTTCATCACCACCGCTGGCGTAAAAAAAACCAACCCGTTGAATAAATTCCATAAAAGAGACCTCGGTCTGGCATTTTTCTCCGCCCTGTTTCTTTGTGGGCATTTCGCAGCCTGGATCACATCTTTAGACCACACCTCGGTTGCAAGTTCGGTCGTTCTGGTCTCAACCTCGCCGGTTTTTGTCGCCATCGGTTCAATCTTTTTTTTAAAACAAAAACCGGGTAAACTGCTTATTTGGGGCATTACCTTCACGCTCATTGGCGCGGTGATTCTAAGCTCTAAAGAATTCGGCGTCGGTAAAAACTCTCTTTTTGGAAACGCATTAGCTCTGGCCGGCGCCATCGGAATCGCCGGGCACTATTTGATTGGAAAAGTCCTGCGCGCCCGCATCGACACCTTTTCTTATGTAACGATCGTTTACTCAATCACCGCTTTATTTCTAGTTTTCATCAGCGGGTTCCTGAGAAACTCATTTTTTGATTACAATGCAAATACGTATTTGCTATTTTTCCTGATTGCGTTTGTGCCGCAGGTCATCGGACACACGACCCTGAATTGGGCGCTGAAACTTTTCTCAGCAACGACAGTTGCAGTCATTACTTTAAGCGAACCGATCGGCGCCTCCATTCTGGCCTTTTTCCTCTTAGGAGAAAAAATAACCGGTTTGCAATTTCTCGGCGGATTTATTATTTTGACCGGCGTGGCCTTTGCCCTCCGGGGCGACAAACACAATAGAGCAATCTCTTGGTAGCACAAGAGTCCATACTCGCGGAGTTTTTTATATGTTAATTTGAAATTCTTAACTCATAATTTGTAACTCACAATTAATTATCTCATGGAAATCGTTCTTTTAGGAACAGGCGCAGCACTGCCCACAAAATCCCGTTGTACCTCCGCAACCGCTTTGATTCGGCTTGGCGAAATTTTATTATTTGACTGCGGAGAAGGCACGCAGGTTCAGTTTCAAAAAGCACAGCTCAAGCCGGGAAAATTGAGCCGTATTTTCATTTCCCATTTTCATGGCGACCACTTTTACGGTCTGATTGGACTTTTGACTTCTATGCAGTTAAACGGACGTCAAAAGCCGCTGTTCTTATACGGCCCCAAAGGGCTTTCAGAATATTTGAGCTTTATGCAAAAAATGTCTCTTTTCACACTTGGTTATCCAATTACGGTTTGTGAAGTTGAAAATGACCTGGAAGAAAATATTTGGGACTTTAAAGAATACTCAATAACCGCCTTGCCTTTAAACCATCGAATCTTAACTTTGGGATTCAGGCTCGAGGAAAAACCACGGCCCGGCAAATTTGATATTAAAAAGGCTGAACAACTCAGTATTCCTGACGGTCCATTGAGAGCAAGCCTGCAAAACGGCGAGACAGTCGTGTTACCAAATGGCAAAGAGATAAAACCGACCCAGGTCTTAGGCCTGGAACGTCCCGGGCAAACAGTTGCTATCTGCCTCGATTCCAGGCCGTGTCAGAATTCAGTCAGGCTGGCCCGAAATGCTGACTT
>SMXC01000288.1 GCA_004356825.1 Caldithrix sp. | reverse complement strand
TTCAAATGTAGTCGACAAAGCGTATCAGTTCAACCAATTAAAAGATAGAAATATTGCAGACGAAATCACCGGCGCTTACAATTATCTTTACTTGCAAAAACGCCTGTCTTATGAAGTGGCGCGTGCGAAACGATTTAACACCAGTCTGACATTGGTTCTGCTACAGGTATGGAAATTTAGCGAAATGAATGATGGTGAACGAAAAAAAGTTTTGGTTGTCTTAAATGCTATTTTCAAACATATACTGCGGCAGACGGACATTATTTTTAAATATCGAGACGATGATACCTTTGCTATCATTCTGCCCTGTCAGGTCAGCGTTAATGTAGAAAAGATGATGGCGAGATTGATGGCTAAAATAATCGGACGTCAATTTAATCCATTTCAAGGCAGTGACGAAGTCCTGAGAATAAAATACGCCATAAGCAGTCTGCAGCCTTCCGAGGGGTCATACGAAAGTTTGATCGAGACAGCGGAAGGGCGGCTCAATCTGTCAGGTGAACGCCGGGCAGCGGATGTCTTTTCCGATATCGGCTATTTGATCAGGCCGAATGCAAGCGGATTGGAAGAAGAATCAAAAGAAGGTTCGCTAAATAAAAGTAAATAAATACGTCATGCCTGCGAAGGCAGGCATCCAGTTGCTCGATAACCCACAGCGGTAAAACGGATTCCGCCGTCGGGGAATAACTTTTTAGTGCCAAATAGAATAACTAGATAAAATGAATCGAAGTAAAAGCATTCTCATCCACATAAGCGTTTTGGTGGTTCTCGTGTTCGAACTTTTAGCGGCATACTGGTTCATCTCTGCTTCAAGTTCGATGCGGTTTTTGTTATGCGGCGTACATTTGTTGCTGGTTGCGATTTTCACTCTACTGGGTAAGAACATCAAGTCTGAGAAATTTCAGGAGAACAGCAATTTCACCTACGTGGCATTTGCAATCTCTGCGGTGATGCCCGTGTATGGCATGGTGGGGATGTCCTGCGTTTACCTTTACCTCCGAAATGCTAAAGCCCAGGCTCGGCAATATTTCGAAACGGATGAGCAGTTCCTTTCAGATCGTCGCCAGGTTTGGATCAAGGATGTTGGGCGGAATGCCATTGATATTAAGCGCAACGAAATGGAGGTCGATGCTTTCCGGGACGTCCTGCGAACGAACGACCGGCAGTTGGAAGAAAACGCAATCAATAAACTCTCCCGGTCGCTGACCAAGGAGTCGGTCAGTATTTTAAAGGATGTTGTTAAGACCAGTGCCTCAGACACAAAAATCTTGGCAGCTTCGGCCTTAATAGAAATGGAGGACAAGATCATTACCAAAATTGAAACCTTAAGGGCGCAGGTTTACCAGAACCCGGATGGGCCTACTATTTTGGAGTTGGCACGCGCTTACGATTCATACTGCTATCTCGATGTTCTGGACACCGTGAGCCAAAAACACTACCAGAACCTCGCCTTGGAGCAGTACGAAACTTTTCTGCAAATTGATTCCGGTCATCGAGAGGCGAATTTGGAGTATGGCAGGATTCTACTCAACTCTGGAAAAACCGAAGACGCGATCAAGAATTTAAGATTGGCGCTTGCTCTTTCTCCGGAAGATGTGAATCCGCAAATCTGGCTGGCCGAGGCATATTATCGTTCGCAGGACTACGACAATGTGAGAAAACTGTGTACGAAGTTAGCGGATACGAAAAAACTCCCGGAGAATATTAGAGAGGTCGTGGATTGGTGGACAACTCAAGATGATGTCATAGCTTAATTCATTGATCTAAGTGAGTTCTTTATCCAACAAAATTTGGAATGTGGGATGAGGAGCCCATCGACTTCGCTCAGGACAAGCTCCGAGCGAGTAGCGCAATCACGGAAATCGCACAACCGGCGGTAATTTAATGAAACCGAAAACTGACATTTGCTTACTTTTAGAAGGAACGTATCCTTACGTCACCGGCGGGGTGTCTTCGTGGGTGCATCAACTGATCAGCAGCCTGCAGGAATTCACTTTTTCACTCGTCATAATTTTACCGAATAAAGAATTCCAGCAAGAACTGAAATATCCGGTGCCTCACAACGTGCAAGAAATAAAGCGGGTTTATCTGCACGATTATCTGTTGCCGAAAGGAACCTCGGGCAAACTGGAAAAAGGCTCTTGGGCAAATCTGGAAGAATTCCATCGGAATCCGGCAAGCAAAGAAGAACACTATTCTTTCGAGGCCCTCTATAGAAATTTCTTTAACCCGGATTCGCGGGGAATTGCTCCTGCTAAAATTTTGGATACTAAAGAATCGTGGGAGATTCTTAAGAAACTTTATCAGGAAAAAGCTCAGGATGAGTCTTTTATAGACTACTTCTGGACCTTCCGGTTTATGCACGCGCCGCTCTTCAAAATTCTCTCCACCGACCTGCCGGAAGCTCGCGTTTACCACACGGTTTCCACCGGTTATGCGGGCCTTTTAGCAGTGGCGGGGAAACTTAGATATAACAGACCGATTCTCCTGACAGAGCACGGTATTTACACCCGTGAGCGCCGCATCGAAATCAGCCGCGCGGAATGGATTTATGAGAAAGACGCAGACCAGATTAAAATACGCCACTCGCAAAGCCGGTTCAAAAACCTTTGGAACAATATGTTTATTAGCTTAAGCCAATTATGCTATGAATACGCAGATTCGATCGTCACACTTTTTGGCGGCAATCAGGAATACCAGTTGCAGGACGGGGCGAGTCCAAGGAAAATGAGACTCATCCCAAACGGTGTTGATGTGGAGCTTTATAAGTCTTTAGTAAAAGAGGAAAAACAAGATCCGGACGAACTTGTTTTGGGATTCATGGGGCGAGTTGTTTCGATCAAAGATGTGAAAACTTTGGTTCGTGCTTGCAAGGTAATCGCCAACTCGGTTGTGAAATTTAAAGTCTATATTATGGGCCCGACGGACGAAGAGCAAACTTATTATGAGGAATGCGTCAAGCTGGTTGAGCTCTTGGGGCTTAATAATACAGTTGAGTTTACCGGTAAAGTGACCGTTAGAGAATACTATCCGAAGATCGATATTCTGGTGCTAACCAGTATCAGCGAAGCGCAGCCTCTGGTCATCCTCGAAGCTAATTGTATGGGCATTCCTGTGGTCTCAACGGATGTGGGCGCCTGCCGGGAACTGCTTTACGGCCGGACTCCCGAAGACCGGGCGCTTGGCAAGAGCGGCCTCATTGCGGGCATTACAAATTCGGATGAGATCGGTCAAGCGATTCTCAGGATTTGGGAGTCTGAGGGGCTCAGAAAAAGAATGGGCGAGGCGGGTAAAAAACGTGTTGCACAATTTTACGACAAAACCAGTCTGCATAATAATTACAGAGAACTTTACCAGCATTATAAGGCGGCGTAATCAATGGCAGGAATCGGATTTCGACTTAGAAAGATATTTGGAAAAGATACTTATGTGGACACCCTGCGCGGGACGGTCATGGCAGCCGCCATCGCCGGCGGGCCGATTTTTTTCTCAATTATCTGCTTGATGCTACTCGGCCTCTTCGCCACTTTTATGACCGGACAGGAGATGGATCTTTTTCTTGTCACCCTGGTTTACGTTTTCGCTTTTTCACTGATCTCGACGGGAATCATTCAATTGCTCATCACCCGGTATCTTTCGGACTTAATGTATGTTAATGAAATCGGCCGGATTCTACCGTCTTTTAGTGCCGTGCTCGTGCTCACCATCATTTTTCAATTCGTGATTGCTTTGCCTTTTATCCTCTTCTGGGAGATGGACTTTTTTTATAAACTGACGACACTCATTCTTTTTATTACAATTGGCTGTATCTGGCAGCTTCTGGTTTTCATGAGCGCGGTGAAGAGTTACCGGATTGTCTTTATTGCCTTCACGGTAGGGTTGTGTATCAGTTTTTCCCTGGCGATGTTTTTGGGAGATAAATTTGGCTTGACCGGATTTCTGCATGGTTACACCATTGGACAGATGTTTTTGATGTTCGTCATGCTGGCAAGAATGTTCACCGAATTTAAAAGCGCCATAAAACCGAGTTTCGAATTCCTCAAATACTTAAAAAAAGTGCCACTGCTTATTCTAATCGGGTTCTGCTATAACGCCGGAATCTGGGTCGACAAGATCATCTTCTGGTTTAGTCCGGAGGGGCAGGAAGTCCACTCACTTTTGTACGCATTTCGTGACTACGATACGGCCACTTTCTTTTCGTTTCTGACTACCATACCGTCCTACACCTATTTTCTGGTGAAAGTCGAGACAGATTTTTACGGCCACTTCCGGGGCTTCTTTCATTCTATTTTAAGCAAGCAGCCTTACAAGCAAATTAAGATTCAGAAAAAGAACATCGCCATTTCCGTGAAAGAGAGTTTGGCCGGTTTGATCAAGATTCAGGGTGTGGTGACGCTGTTGTGTTTGCTGTTCTCAAAAGAGATCGCGGTCTTTTTTGGCATCCCTATTCTCGGGACCATGATTCTGGAGAAAGCCCTGATCGCCGTCTTCCTGCAAATGCTTTTGCTGACAGTCATGATCTTCCTGCTCTATTTCGACATTCGAATGCAAGTCGCTATCGTCACCGGCGTCTTTTTTCTCGCCAATATTGGCCTCACGCTCCTGACGTTAAAATTGGGCTACATCTTTTATGGCTACGGCTACCTCTTTGCCTGCCTGATTGCCCTCATTGTTGGATACGTTTTTCTGAACCGGCATTTGCATCAGTTGGAGTATCATACGTTTGTAAGTCAGCCGCTGGCGGGATGAAGAAGTCGTAGCAGAACTCACCAGAGTTCTGGCACAGGCTATAATTCGTCTTTATATTTGACGTAGATCTGCTCGAAAGCACGGTGAGATATTCAGGGGAGACTTACTCAAGAAATATCAGAAATTGTAACAATTTAGTTAAGTAAAATATGGTCCTTCCAGGAAGAAGATTCGTCGTAGCTGAGCTCGCCAGAGTTCAGTCTAACCGGAAACGTGGCCACTTCCGCTACAAAATTCCAATCGGGGGCTGACATGTGGGTTAAATCCCTGCGAGCGTGGGAGCATGATTTACCATGATTTTCCGTTGTCATCCCGCGCGCAGTTCTTCCAAACTGAGCAGCTTGTGTCCTTCGAAGACAGTTAGAATTTCGATCTTATTTTCTTGAATTTTATAAATGATTCTATGTTTTTTGACAATAATTTCTCGGATGTTAGGACTAGAAATTTCGGGAACAATTCGTCCTATTAGAGGATTTTTAGATAATCCTTCTCCTCTTTGCATCAAGTAATTTATAAATCTTACTGCACGTTGGGGACTGTTTTGCGAAATGAAATCTTCGATGTCAAATAATCTATCCAGGGCTTCTTGCGTCCATACCACCCTCACTTAGGACGCCTTTTGCGTCTTTTGTCGAGTTCCTCTTTCAATTCCTTTGTTGAATAGACATTGCCCGATTCAGCATC
>SMXC01000287.1 GCA_004356825.1 Caldithrix sp. | reverse complement strand
GCATCAATGCCCAGGTCATCGATGGCCTTTTTCACGACAAGGGGTTTAACTTTGCCCTGTTGGGCAAGCTGATTCAAAACAGCGATCGTTATACATTCGGCATCGACTTCAAAGAAGCGGCGCAGGGACTTGCGGGTGTCGCTGCGGCCAAAGCCGTCGGTTCCAAGTGAGTACAGGCCACCCGGTACCCAGCGGTTGACTTGCTCGGGGACGATTTTCATGTAATCGGAAACCGCTACAAACGGTCCTTCTTCCTTTTCCAGAAGTTGTGAGATGTAAGATTTTTTCGGTTTTTTGGTTGGATGCAGCAGGTTCCAGCGCTCGACTTCCAGGGCGTCGCGGCGCAACTCTTTGTAACTGGTAGCGCTCCAAACATCGGCAAGGACTTTGTATTTTTTCTCCAAAATTTCCTGCGCTCGTAATGCCTCACGCAGAATGGAGCCGCTGCCAAAGATGTGCGCTTTGTGAAAATCTTTGTGTTTCGCTGTTTTTTTCTTTTCTGAGAATTTATAAAGCCCTTTGAGGATGCCACTCTCACACCCCTGCGGCATTTTTGCCATGGGATAGTTTTCATTTCCCAGAGTGATATAGTAAAAAATATCCTCACGGTTGTGGTACATGCGTTTCAAACCGTCTTGAATGATAACCGCGATTTCATAAGCATAGGTTGGATCATAAGTAAGCAGGTTTGGCACAGTACTGGCCAAAACGTGACTGTGACCATCTTCGTGCTGTAGGCCCTCACCATTAAGAGTCGTTCGTCCGGAAGTCGCGCCTAAAAGAAATCCACGGCCGCGCAAGTCAGCGAACGCCCAGATTAAGTCGCCGATTCGTTGGAAACCAAACATGGAATAAAAAATAAAAAACGGAATCATATCCACGCCATGGGTCGCGTAGGTAGTGCCCGCAGCAGTGAAAGAGCACATGGAACCGGCTTCGGTAATCCCTTCCTCAAGGAGTTGTCCGTCTTTCACCTCACGATAATATAAAAAGGTGTTAGAGTCGACAGGTTCGTAGAGTTGTCCCTGGTGTGCGTAGATGCCGTATTGACGAAACAGCGATTCCATGCCAAAAGTTCGCGCTTCGTCCGGTACGATTGGCACAATCTTGTCGCCGATGTCTTTGTGTTTTAAAAGCTGGGTCAGCATACGGACGAATGCCATTGTGGTGGAGACTTCGCGTTCAGAGCCTTTGAGAAAGTCCTTAAAAATATCTAATTTTGGCACATCCATTGGAACTGAGAAGATTTTGCGTTCCGGCACAAATCCGCCCAGTTCTCGCCTTCTTTCCAGCAGATATTGGATTTCTTCACTGTCCTCAGGAGGTTTATAAAATGGCGCGGTGCGAACCTGGGAATCAGGGATCGGTATATCAAATCTATCACGAAAGTGCATCATTTCGTCTTCATTCAGCTTTTTTTGCTGGTGGGTAATATTTTTTCCCTCGCCGGCTTCGCCCAACCCGTAGCCTTTAACTGTTTTGGCTAAAATGACTGTGGGGCTTCCTTCATTCTCAATGGCAGCTTGATAGGCCGCGTAGACTTTAACCGGATCATGTCCGCCGCGTCTGAATTTTTTTAATTGCCCTTTGGAGACATTTTGAATCAGGTTTTTAAGTTCCGGGTACTTGCCAAAGAAATGTTCCCGAATATAATCACCGGGCTCAACGGTGTATTTTTGGTATTGGCCATCGACAACTTCGTTCATTCGTTGCACCAGAAGACCGTTTCGATCCTGCTTGAGCAGAGGGTCCCATTGGGAGCCCCAAATAACTTTGATGACATTCCAGCCGGCGCCTCGGAATACGGTTTCCAACTCCTGAATAATCTTGCCGTTGCCGCGAACCGGTCCGTCCAGTCGTTGCAAATTGCAATTGATGACAAAGATCAAATTGTCGAGTTTTTCACGGGACGCCAACGTAATCGCACCCAAGCTTTCAGGTTCGTCGGTTTCACCATCTCCCAAAAACGCCCAAACATGCTGGTGTGAAGTATCTTTAATGCCACGATCTTGCAGGTAGCGGTTAAAACGCGCCTGGTAAATAGCCGTAATCGACGCCAGGCCCATTGAAACCGTGGGAAACTCCCAAAAATCAGGCATGAGCCATGGGTGCGGATAAGACGACAAGCCGCCGCCCTTTTCTAATTCCTGCCTGAAATTTTCCAATTGAGTTTCGCTCAGCCGTCCTTCAAGAAAAGCACGGGCGTAAATACCCGGCGCGGCGTGCCCTTGAAAGTAGATTTGATCGCCGTCGAAATTTTTACCGCGGCCGCGGAAGAAATGATTAAATCCAACTTCATAAAGCGTTGCAGCAGACGCGAACGTCGAAATATGCCCGCCAAGTCCATCTGACTTTATATTGGCGCGAACAACCATGGCCATGGCGTTCCAGCGGATAATGCTTTTAATGCGACGTTCAATTGCACGATCGCCGGGGAAAGCGGGCTCTATCTCGGGCGGAATTGTATTGATATAGGGAGTATTTGCCGTAAAGGGCAGCTGAACGCCGAGTTGACGCCCTTTTTCAATGAGCTTTTTTAACAAAAAAAGCGTGCGCTCCGAACCTTTAAATTCCACCAAACCCTCAAGAGCTTCGAGCCATTCAGCGGTTTCCTCGCTGTCGGTATCGCCGTTCAGACTGGCTGGTTCGAGATTTTGTTTTATATATTCAGATACTGCGATGTCAGGCATTTAGTCTCTCCATTGTTTTGAACTGGTATATTGACTTTAAACCTCCCGGTCTGGACCCCCTTCAACAACTTCGTTATCGAAATAAGAAAACGAAAATGATTCAACCCTGGAAGGATTAGAATTAAACATTATTTTTCAAAATGTCAACCCTTTTGCTTTACCAGGGCTTCGTCTGATCTGTACTTTTCCAGAAGCGATTCAAAGTGTTTGGCGAGTTGTTTTAGATTTGGCAATTTTAGATTTTTGGCAGCCTCTTCCATTTCAGAACCTAATTCGGAAATTTCCTGAAACCCATAGCTGGCTCCGCTGCCCTTCATACTATGCCCAATAAAACCGATTTCGGTGAAGTCCTTATTTTTTATAGCCTTCTGAAAGTTTGTAAAACGCTCTTCAAGATTGCCAACATAATATCCTTTGAGCTGTTCCATCTCCTGGAGGATATCTTTTTCTATATTACCATAATCGTCGTCTTGGTTTTTCGCGGGTCGTGATTTTTTCACATACGATTGCACACATTCGATGAACCGTTTTTTATCGATTGGCTTGGTGACATAGTCGGTACACCCCGCTTCTCCGCACTTTTCTGCATCGCCAATCATGGCGTAAGCTGTTAAGGCAATAATGGGCAGCTCTTTGTACTTGGGGTTTCCACGAATCTTTTTGGTGGTTTCAAAACCATCCATTTTAGGCATCTGCATGTCCATCAAGATCAGATCGAACCGTTCTTTCTCAAGGGAGGTTAAGACCTCGAGACCGTTTTCTACAATAGTGAGTTTATAATCAAATCGCGAAAGAATATTCTTTAACAATTCTGAATTAACCGCGTTGTCTTCGGCGATCAGAATGTGAGTGGTGGTGCTCTGTCCATCGTGTGAGCTCTTTTCATCGCTCCTTTGCCCGAAAGTTGATCCGCCGTTTACAGGGCCGCGTCCATTTTTAGAGACAGCTTTGTTTGCGCCGAGTTTGGCTTGTTTTTTTACCACCTTTTTATTTGGGTCAAATTTGAATGGAATGCAAATTGTAAAAATTGAACCTTTGCCAAATTTGCTTTCGACGTGAATCGTGCCATTCATTAATTCAACCAATTTCTTTGTAATCGCAAGTCCAAGTCCAGAGCCTTCATAGTGCTTTGAAGTCGAAGCATCTACCTGGGTAAAATTTTGAAAGATAGATTCCTGGTATTTTAAGGGAATACCGATGCCTGTATCTTTAACCGAGATTTGCAGCGGGAAAATATTCTTGCCAGTTCTTTTCCATTTTTCACGGCTCACCGCAATTGTGATAGAACCCCTCCTGGTAAATTTCACAGCGTTGGACAGCAGATTCAAAATAATTTGTGCAAAGCGTGTCGGATCGCCAATTAAGTACGCTGGTGTGTTTTTTGAAATTTCTAAATTGAGTTCCACCGCTTTTTCAGAAATTCGGGGTTCGACGACTTGAATTTTTTCGTTTAAAATATCAGTCAGCAAAAATGATTTCGACTCAAGCTCTAAACTCTGTGATTCAATTTTTGATAAATCCAGAATCTCGTTAATCAACTCGAGTAAATAATTGGCAGACTTTTGTATAACTTTCACAAACTCCGCCTGTTTCACATTCAGTTTGTCTTCAAACAAAAGGTCGGCATAACCAATAATCCCGTTCAAAGGCGTGCGGATTTCATGGCTCATGTTGGCAAGAAATTCACTCTTGGCAAAATTGGCGGCTTCCGAAGCCTCCTTTGCTTTTTGGAATTCGATCTCTGTCTGTTTCCTCTTGGTAATATCATGCGAAACCATAATAAAGCGATCCGCATACCCTTTTGCATCACAAATAACATTGCTGGTTGATTCCAAAAAGCGCCAGGAACCATTTTTGTGGCGCATTCTGTGCTCAAGAAGAAAACCCTTTTTCGACTTTAGGGATTGTTTGAATTTCTCACTCGCTTGCGGGCGGTCATCAGGATCTACCAAATTTAACCAGAGCTTGTTTTGCAGTTGTTCCGGTTTGTACCCTAAAAGTTTCTCAAAAGAGGGACTGGTATAGAGGTGCTGCCCGTTGTCATTAAGAACCGCAATTAGAGCATCTGCATTTTCAGCAATGAGCCGAAAGAGCTCTTCACTCTGGCGCAAGGCCTTTTCATTTTCGATGAGATGCTGATGATTCGCCACAAGCTGCTGGAATGCAGCGCTCAGTTGTTGTTTACTGGCGTTGAGTTCAAGATTAACTGCTTTTAACTGTTCCTCCGCTTCCATCCGTTCGGTGATGTCGCGGATAATTCCCTCGTAATAAGCCACCTTGCCATTTTTATCGTAAATTTTATGTACATGATCTTCTACCCAAAGGGTCTGGCCATTTTTTTTCTTCAGCCGCAGGACAAATGTTTCTGCTTCTTTGCCGTTTTTAAAAGCCGCCTTGATGACGCCGAACTCTCCGGACGAAAAATGAATGTCCCGGGCAATATCCAACTTTACAACTTCTTGTTCGCTATCATACCCGAGCAGTTTTACAAAAGTTTTATTTACCATACGCAGCTTACCCCCGGGAGTACTTCTGTAAATTCCGTCGGGGCTTTGCTCTACTAATTGTCGATAGCGCTCCCCGGAACGTTGCAAAGCACGGGTTCGCTCTTCAACTTTTCTTGCCAGACTTGACTTTGTCTCAATTAGCTCCTGAGTTAATTTCTTGTTGTTCTCAGCAAGCTGGTAGCGTTCGACTGCCTGGGATAAAACAATGCGAAGTTCTTTTAAGTTTAACGGCTTGCTCAAATAGCGCCAAACTAATCCTGAATTGATCGCTTCGATGACCAAATTCAAATTTGTAAATTCAGTAAACAAAATCTTTGTTGAATCAGGCGAAATCTTTTGAGCTTTTGAAAAGAATTGTAGACCGCTCATAGGCGACATGCACTGATCGCTCATTATGATTTGGATGTCCTCGTCCTTCAAGATATCCAACGCTTCTTGTCCATTGCTAGCAGCAAAAACAGTATATTGGGAAGAGAAAAATTTCCGCAGGGTTTTTAATCCGGTAGGCTCATCGTCGACGATGAGTAGGGCTGTGTTTGGCAATTTCTAACTCTGGTTTTTTAAAAAAATAGATTTTCTAATGTATCGGCACAATTTCCTTTAGAAATAAATTTTTAGATGGACCCTTTATGAATTAGTTTTTGTTGTGGAAGAATTTGAATCCTGTTCTATAAATCGAAAATTAATAATATTGGAACTTAAGAGAGGGCTTTCTCGGCAACCTATATCCCCTTACTGGAAACACAAAAACCCCGAGGTCTTTTTAGAACCCGGGGTTGTAATTTGATTAGCCTGGGGGCTGAAAACAAAATTTAATTTTTGTTTTCTTTCTTCATTTCTTGCAGATCTTTTTTCAGGTCACCTTCAAGGATTCTGCGCAGTCTTTCCAGCTCTTTCTCAGCACGAACCCGTTCGGCTTTGATTCTTTCCAGTTCGGCTTCAGCAGATTCGGTGGCACGCTGTTCCCTGATGATTTTCTCAAACAGTTCGCGGCGGTTTTCGGCTTTTTGCAAAAGTACATCCCGATGATTGGGTCTGTACATTTTAGTCGGCAGCAGGGAAAAATGGGTGCCGAAATTAAGCCGCCATCCGGCATAGTTGGGCTGCGCGCTTGCCAGCGTTCGCGGAATGCCAGCGACCGCAGGTGCGTAAAGGGTTTTGTCTTTGCTGTTCAAGATTCTCAGGTCAGCACCAAGGCTTAAGGACATCCAACGAGTCAATTTATAAGAAGCCGCCGGCGAAATATATAGATAATTTTCTCTGCTGTAGGCTGACTCGGGGGGAGCTTTCAGAAAAAAATTGCCATACAATTCAGCGGAAAATTCAAATTTATTTTTCGGGATTATGACTCCCATTGCATACAGAATTTCCTGTGACATTGAAGTAGGCTTGGCTGCATCAACGTTGTTAGCCAACGTAACGCCCACGTCATTATGGTTCCAGTAGCCAAGATTGAAATGGAGGTTTAATTCTTCAGCGCGGTAAAGCGGATCCTTTGAATAACTTACGATTCCGGTTGCGCCAAATCCGATGCGTTTTGCGCTATAAGGTTCAAACGGTATGTTGTAAACTTTGCCAAGAGGAACTTTGGTGTTCACGGCAAGGCCGTAAGTTAAGGAACTACCTAGTGAGCCTAAGGAGCCGAACTTAACCGACATAAATAGATCGCCGGGGTTGTTTGTTTCACCGCCAAAATTTCCGTCGGCATAAAGAAGGGGAGTCACTGTAAGTTCAAAATGCTTACTAAGGCCATAATTGATGCTTAAGCGTCCGGTGGCGTCATAAATATTGACCGAACCAGATGGCCCATTTGAAACCGTAGCGTAACCACGGGAGTAAAGCTTTGCAGTCAGGAAGCCCGCCGGCAGGGTCGATGCTGAGTGAACGTAGTTCAGCCCCCGATTTCCATTGAAAATAAGTTGCGCATCAACAGAAGTGGGAATCATTACTGCGACAACGAAGATGATAAAAATCAATTTAAGTCGATTCATGGTGCTACCTTTCCTTATCTTCAGTTTTTAATTGAGGCCTTTCCTGTGTTGAATTAGTTTCCTGAAGCTGCCAGCGAGTTGGCGCGATATAGAGACTCGAAAGTCCCCGCATCCGTCCACCAGCCATCCAAGACTTCAAATGTCATTTTATTATCTTGAATGTAATGATTATTTACGTCCGTAATTTCAAGTTCAGCGCG
>SMXC01000286.1 GCA_004356825.1 Caldithrix sp. | reverse complement strand
AGACCGGAGTTCTTGCTTGAGCTTATTTTTAATAGATTCGCGGAGTGCATTCAGGAAGGAGGTTTGTTCAAATGAATTTAATTTAGCCCAGCGTTTTTGTACAATTTGCGGAGCTAATCTTGAAAGGTTGAAAAGTTGATTCACTATTTCCAATTGTTGGTTTTCTTTTTCTTCAGCAGAATGAGAGTTTTCTAGAGAAGTCCACAGATCGTAAAAAGACTCGACTGTTTTTTGAGGGCCATTATAATCACTATTCTCGGAAGTCTGGGCGACGCTCGCAGTAAACAACAAAGCGGTCAGGATTAATATAACACATTTGCTTAAAGTTCTTCTCAAATTGCTCTTCCTTTTTTCAGTAAAATTAATTTAGAATTATTTTTACATCATAATGAATCAAGACAATTCTATTATGCTGGCCACAGCCAGGTAATCTCAAAATCATTTAGTCATACTCGAAGATTCAACCTAATGTTCCTGATTAATTCGAGGAAGGTGGTAGTTTTTTTTCAAAAAACTGCAAAAGGGCAGGAAGCAGGATCATTGCGGTAATGTAGGTCGAAATTATTCCGATAACCGCTAAATTACCAATTGAATTAAGTCCAGGATGATTAGCCAGAATTAAGCCCGAATAACCAGCTATTGTGGTCAAGGTTGTCATTGAAATTGCCGACCCTGTATTTTTTAAAACGTGATATAACGAGCCTGGCCCCTCCTCCTGGTAACGATGATAGATATGCACGCCATTATCCACGCCGATGCCTATTACACTCGGCAATACGACAATATTGAAAAAGTTGAATTTCATGCCGGTCAAATACATAATAACGCCCATCCAGAGCACACCAATAGCCAGTGGCGTTAAAACAAAGAGGGTGGCTTTAAAACTTCGAAAGTCAAGAAACACAATGATAAAGACAACTAAAAATGTCAAAATGACTGCTTGTCTGCCTTCGCCAATCAATATGGATAGCATTTCAGCTACTATAATATTAGAACTAGAGGCAAAGTATGTTTTACCTGACTTCGTCTCAATTTTCCCGATATCATTACGAAACTCAATTGCATTTCTGCCGTCTTTCAATGCGACACTAGGATAAATAAAAACGAAATTTCCGATCTCCCCTTTTTTATTAATAAACTTGCGCTTACCGTTCTCCGGAAAATCATCCCAGGTGTAAGGTTCATTAACTTGAAGATATCCTTTTAACCTGTCTAAGCGCTTTTTGTCTTCACCGGTAATCACTCCTTCCGCTTCATCTTCAATAAGTTTACGAATTGCTTTGATTTTTAGAAGTTTCTCTGGTTGGTCATCAGGAACAGCAGAATAAATTGATTTAACGTCCTTGACAGTAGCAGATAAGGTATCATTTTTGATGATTTCTTTTACGGCCGCTACCACTTCTTTCATTTCTTCTTTTGTGTCAGCGAGCACCACAGCAGGAGACTCCGACAATTTAAAAGCGCCCCTTGATCTTTTAGCGCTCTCTTGCCTGTCTTTTAGGTTTGCCCTCAAGTTTGTAAAATCATATTCAAATTCGACTTGACTAAAACCGTAGATTGAAAAAAGTGTAATTAAAGCTGCGATTAGTAGTATTGGTGACGAATACTTAAAAGCACGGTGGCTGATACCTTGACTCTTCCCTTCCTTCGGTTTAATTTTCAATAATCCTAGTTTTTCAAATAGGGTAATAAAGGCCGGTAAAACAATAACCATAGCCACCAGGGCACATAGCATCCCCACCCCTGCGATAAAGCCTAAATCTGAAAAGCCTTTAAAATCCATAAGGGTGAGCGAAAAGAATGCAGCGGATGTAGTGACTGCCGTCGTTGTCAATGCCCTGCCGGTTTTGGAAACCATTTTTTCAATAGAGGCCTCAAAACTCATCCCACTACTTCGACTCTCTACATAACGTGCAAATGCATGTATGCCGTAGTCAATACCAAGGCCAAACAAAATTACAAATAAAAATCCTGTTATGGTATTTAGATTTCCGATTACCCCGTAAGTAAGTCCAAAAGTCCAGGTTAATGACATCATGAGGCTCAAAGTTATTAAAATCGCCCCGGTTAATCGGCGAAAATATATCACGATTAAAAGAAAAACAGTGCCAAATCCAAAGTAAGCAGTTCCAAAAATATCTTTTTTAATAACTGCGAATTCATCTATCTTGGTCTTAAAATTTCCACTATAGTAAATTTTCATGTCCGGAGCATAGTCATTAGGCTCTATGGATTCTACAATTTGTTTAACCTCTTCATAAAATTTCCGGGCGAAGTTCAGATCGGAATTGGTGCTTATTGGTAAAATCTTCATAATCAACACAGTACCGTCTGCATTGATATAATACTCATTAGGTTCTTTAGCTTTGTACTCGTCCTCCCAACTTGACCAATTATCATCAGTTTCAGCTTCGTCTTCGTCTCCAAACAAATCATCAACAAAGAGTGGATTCAATTTCTGTTTTTCTGCGTCAATTTGATCCCGGATGGAAGTATGTAAAGATTCTATTTCATCCATATCTAATAACAGCAAACCATTCTTCTTGTAAAATGCAACATCGTTTTTATAGTCCAAATAATTTACAATAGGATTCGCCAATAGCCTGGGTGCCAAATTTTCGGCAAATTCTTTGGCCTTTTCGATATCTTTTGTTTCTATAACGATCTGTAAATTACCAACACCACCTACCTCATCTTTAATGCGATTCAGAGCTTTTACACTTTCAAAATTGTCGGGAAGCAGCTCCGCTAAATTGCTTTGCAGTGTTAATTTTGAAGCATAATATCCGCCGATAGCACTGCAAACTAGTGCTACAATCAAAATCGGGATGTAGTATTTGTGAACAATATGTGATATTTTTGAAAACATGGACATAAGCTTGTCAAAATTATATTTAATGGGTGAAGCTCGGTACAATCAAATAACGAAATTTACCCGTTGTGCGCATTAATTTAAAATGTCTATTTTACTACAAAAATGTGGAAAATTTAGAGATTTGCCTCATTTTCATTGAAGAAACCCATGAGAATTGGTTGAATAAAGACCTTTCATATGACAAACACCACACATCCACTACCCTATCGGCAAGTTCTTGCCAATATGGAGACTTTTAGCGCTAATGCGCACAACGGGTGAAATTTAGAATATATACAATCAAAAGCAAGTTTTAATTTCTTCAAAAAATAATGCGAGTTGCCTCAATTAAGTTCTTGCAAGGAGTAAATAAAAAATATAAATTAGCCCCTGTCTGAGATAATTTATCCCAACATAGCAGGAATCCGACAATATGCCAAACGAAGATACACCAAAACAAAAAGAACCAGAAAACCTGGCAAATAAAGCCGGTATCATGGTTGTCAGCAGGGCCATTACCATTGTGGTGCAGTTAAGCTCCATGGTGATTCTTACCCGCATCCTGAGAAAAGAGACTTTTGGATTACTAACCTTTGTGCTAATCGCTTACGCAACAGTTCTAACAATCTCCCAATTAGGGCTTCCGGATAGTATCTTCTACTTTTTTGAAAGAGTCCCCAAAACTTCACGAAAAAGTCTGGCGCTCTTGATGGGAAAAACTTTATTTCTTATTGGGTTAGGAAGTTCTCTAATTCTCTTAATTCTGACCTTTATAGCTCCGCGTTGGGGATATTCGGTTAATGGGTTATTTATACCGCTGATTTTTTTAGCTCTGCTAGAGCTGCCAACCATTCCATTGCCAAATATAATGATTGCCATTGAACGCGCAAAAACAGCTGCCTGGCTAAACATTGTTTTTGGTATAACACAATTTCTTGCTCTGGTCATACCGGCTTCCTTGGGTCAGCCGCTGATGGTAATCATGATTAGCCTGCTCGGATATGGAGCAGTGCGCTTTGTGCTAAGCAATCTGGTGTTTTTCAAGAGCTTCAAAGGAAAGCGAGGCCCGCTCGCCAAAGGAATGATGAAAGAACTTCTGCGTTACTCGGTACCGCTGGGGTTTTCTCAAATTTTGTGGGGATTAAATCGTCAAATTGATAAATTTATTGTCGCGGCTTTTTTCCCGGCGGCAATCTTAGCTGAGTATGCTATCGGAGCCTGGGAACTTCCCGTCATTCCAACAATCGCATACTCGGTTGCCGCCGTCATGATGCCCAAATTTGTGTCTTTTCATCTCAAAGGCGATCATGCAGAACTTCTTTCACTTTGGCTCAAAGCAATCAAGAAAGTTTCTATCATTGTATTGCCTCTAACCATTTTGTTTCTCATTATCGCTGAGGAATTTATTGTGGTACTGTTTTCTGAAAAGTACATTGCTGCGGCCTTACCATTTCGGATTTATACTTTGATTCTAATTCAGCGTGTGGCAGCTTACAGTTCCATGCACAGAGCTTTGGGGAACACCAAAATTATTTCTTACGCCGCTATTTATTTGGTCGCTATAAATTTAGGCTTAAGTATTCCGCTTGTGCTCTTGATGGGCATTGCCGGACCCCCGACCGCTACCCTAATTGCCAATATGTTTACCTGGTGGTATTCTTTGAAGAAAATGGCTAGTACACTGGGCGTATCTCTGAGCGAAGTATTTCCATTTGGTTTCTATGGAAAAACTATGTTGACGTCTGTCGTTGCATCAGTACCAGCGCTGCTTTTCAAAGCCAGCGTAACAGCTTCAATTCATATTAAACTAATAGCACTGATAATTCTTTACCTTTTAGCCTACGCGGTTTTTTCAAATATTTTCGGTGTGGTAAAGAGGGAGGACTGGGCCTATCTTGGCCGAGGATTAAGGCTTAAGTCTAGTTAAGGTCTTGGCATGCCGTTTCATGATTACTTTTATCCTTGGCACGTTTTTTTGGGAATCAAATTTCAGGGCGGCAATTTTGACGGAATACTCACGTAAAGAATCAAAATTTGTTGCGTGCATGATTGCGGCCATAGCTTTGGCTAAAGCTTGCGAATGTTTTTGAGGAACAATTTTACCGTTCTTATCCTCCACGATACACTCTGGCAACCCAGATACTTCGCTACACACGAGCGGGAGACCGTGCGAGAGGGCTTCCATGCATACGGTTGGAAGGCCATCGCGATCTCCGTTAGATTCAATAATAGAGGGCATGACCAGTACATCTCCATCTTCATATACTTCGTGCATTTTGTTTGGTGGCACATACCCCTCAAAGTCAACCACATCCGTCACAGCTAGAGTTCGGGCTATCGAAGCAAGTTTCTCTCGAAGTATTCCCTGCCCAATGATTTTGCAGCGAAATTCATATCCCTGCATTTTGAGGTGTTGACACGCTTTTATTAAATACTCGAATCCTTTTTTAGGCACCAGTCGGCCGACAGCTATGAATGTAAAGGGTGTGTGCCGTTTTTTTACATGATTATTACTGGTCGTTAAAGGCAGGCTGTTATAAATCTGATGGATTTTCGATGTATCCGCTTGCCAGGTCTCAACAAAAAACTCGATATTGGCCTTGGTTTCGGTAATCATGTAGGCCATCTGCTTCAGTTTTTTCAACATACCGCTTTTGTCTCTATAAATATCATAGGCATGGCTCGTACAGCCAAAGGGAATCTCTGTGAGAATTGACAGGTACAGAGCGGTTTCGGCAGGAGC
Source organism: Caldithrix sp. (assembly GCA_004356825.1). Taxonomy (GTDB): domain Bacteria; phylum Zhuqueibacterota; class Zhuqueibacteria; order Oceanimicrobiales; family Oceanimicrobiaceae; genus Oceanimicrobium. The sequence continues at coordinate 7,057 of SMXC01000286.1, read as the reverse complement.
AGTCATAAAATGGGCGTGAATCAAATTGATTCTTTTTTTGATAATGATTTCCGCAATAGATGCTGCTCGAAAAAGACATACTAAACTGCGCCCAATTTTAGAAGGCCGTTTATGACCGAATGAAAAGAAATGTTTCCAGACACGAAAATAAATCTTCGGATATTCAGTTTTGAATCTGAAGTGTCTCCAAAGACAAGAGGGAGAGAAGGGATTCTCCGGAAGAAGAATGAAATTGTCTTGCAAGTTGATCTCTTCCTCTGTCAAATCATCGCGTTTGACCATTTCCCGGGCACCAATATAAACTTCCACTCCTTGGCGATTTAACTCCACTAATTCTCGCGTTATGAAATTTTGAGACCATTCATAGAGACGATTAACTATGATCAAAACACGCAGTTTTTGGGGAGCGTTCTTATTCATTAGTGGCTACTTTGCAGACGCTCGTTTAAAAATTCAATAATCTTTTGTGCGCGGTGCTTCCATGTATAATTTTGCGAATCTAATTTTGCTTGTTCTGCTATCCCTTTTGCCCAGGTCTTATCTTCAAATATTCTTCGGATAGTTTTTTGAGCTAATAATAGATTGTCGGGTTCAACCAATGCGGAATTCTTGTAATTGAGTACCCCTGAAGTATCAGGGAGCTCGGGTGCCAAAATAGGAACTCCAGACGACAAGTAAAGAAAAGTTTTGATTGGTAAAACAGTTCTTTTGTATTTTGTTAACGGTTTTGCCGTCGGCGGGATGATCAGTAGATCTGACGCGTAGAAAAATTTTGCTACTTCTTTAGTCTCCACCCACGGAAAGCGTCTTACGTTCTTTAACTTTCTTCTCACCACTTCTCTTTCAATCCAATCATCGCGATCGCTTACAGTCTTTCCAACGAGATGGAAATTGATTTCGGGAGTCATCTCAGCTAAATCTAGCAGAAAATCAATGCCTTTCATTTTGTCCAGACGGCCGGTATATGAGATGATCTTTGCCATTTTATCCCAACCCAATACAGCGCGAGCCTGGGCCTGGGTCAATTTCGGTTGCAGTTGTTTTGGATTAAAGCCATTGTGGATTACAATAGTCTTGTTTTGATCGGCGCCAGCCTCAATTAGACTCTCTCTTGAAGGAATAGAGTGATGGATCACACCCAACAAGTTGCGCCGGTGAGTGAGTCTGGCTAACGGCTTTGCAAACCCTAATCGCGAGTGACTATAAATTCGATAGGTTTCGAACACAACGGGCATACCCATATTCAAAGCAACGATTGCATGAGCGCGATTTCGGGCATAGAGGATATCACAATTCGTAATCTTTGCATAGGGTGTCGCTAAGAGCGCGTGAGAATATTTTTCTAATCGCAATGGCATGAGCGGCAGATGCAGTAACTCAGCCATTTCAAAGCTATTTCCCACGCGGTAATAATCTTGAATATTCTTTTTCCGAATCGATATCGGTACACCTATATTCTTCCACCTTTTGGGAATGATTAATTTCACTTCTAATCCTTCTTCAGCCAAAGATGAAACGGTATTAATGGCCTGTTCAGCATCTGCATCCGATCTATTGAGCGGAAATTGATGGTCCGAAATATAGGCTATTCTTTTTTGTTTGATAGGATTATCTACCGAAACACTCATTCGATTATTATTCTAAAAATGAGAGCTGAAGGCTGCATTAGTGTGGCTTTATGGCAGTAGTCAAAAAGGAATTAACTTTGATTAACCTAGCGCGTAAACGAGCAGTATTTGATTGCACGCGATCCCATACTTCCCGGGCCGCAAATTGCAGCGGATGATTGTTTGCCAAAGACTCGGATACAATACAATAGATTCCACAACCGTCCTGACATTCTTTCTTATGAAAATAGCTCTTGAGAATCTTTGGCGTTACAGCCATAATATCGATATTGGGCTGCCTGTTGACACAGCAAAGCCAGAATTTACCTTTGGCAGAAACGTATAAATATTTATAGCCAGCAACACAGGTCCAATCTAAGTTATTTTTGTTGAGCAAAGATTTCTGATAATTAAACAACGAAGCCGTTGTATGGACTTTCTTACCCTGCTTTTTGGCTGCAATTTGAAAATCGAGCATCTTTTCTAGAGCGGCCTTTTCACCTGTTTCTACATCATAACGGCCATTCGGACCCGCATGAACAAGTCGGGCATGTATTGGAATATCCTCAGAAAAACCATACTCCAAAACCTGTTTCGCTTCCTTGAGAGACTCGTTAAAAAGCACACCGGTAATATTGAACTTGAGCTTAGAATTTTTCAGAAGCTCGATTTTGGGAATGATCGTTTTTACAGATTTCCGGGTCGAAGGAATTGGCGTCATGCGATCAACTGATATTTGTAGTGAATCTAAGCCCGCTTCCTCAAAATCCTCAATGAGTGTCTGAGTGAGCTTGAAGCCATTGGTTGACATACTGGTTCTTAAACCCAAGCTTTTACAAAAACGGACAATTTCTACAATTTTCGGATGTAGTAACGGTTCACCCCCCTGCAGGCCAATTCGAACACATCCAAGATCCTTTATTTTGCCAATCCATTTTTTAAGATCTTCAAGGCTGGGATGAGGAACGCTATTATCGTATTCCGAACAATAAAAGCAGTCAAGATTACACTGATCGGTCACATAAATCTGAGCCGCAATTGGCTTAGTATCAAATTCTCTTTTAAGCATTTTGAGCAAATAAGACATGCATGAACTCCAGCTGGATTATTTAGTGAGCTCGTTTTCCGGTTGCAATTCAATTTCAGTGCTGCTAAACCAGCGAATAACTTGGTTATAAAGTTTTCTCATGGGGGCAAAAACATTCACCCCATGACGCTGTGAAAGTAACCTCGCAGCAGTTATTATGATGCCAACCCCCAACATATTCAGAACCGCCATCAACGTCCAGAAGAAGACGGTGATACTTCCCCCAAGCATGACTAAAAAGCCTGCAAATGACCAGGCATCTCTGCGTCCCAATTGGTGAATGATTCCAAAGAGCTTTAAATACCAAACCCGCTGTCCGGGTTCTTTAAAAGAACTGATATCTTGATCGAAATCTTTTAAACTCACAGAACCTTTTTTCTTGATGTAGAGAAGACTAAATCTGAGAGCAACTGCAATTAAAGCTAAGCTAAATCCGGCTACCCAAAAAACAATGGTATCATTCGTTGCGTTGTAAGCCCCTATCGTTCCGCCTATGATAAAAATAATGTATGAAATTTGGTCGGTTAAAGTATCTATAAAAGCTCCAAACTTGGAGTCTTTTAATTTAATCTGGGCAACTTCACCGTCACAGCCGTCAAGAATTGAAGTCAGTTGAAAGAGAATCCCGCCGATTATCGTGTTCAAGGGCTTCCCGAATGAAATCAACCAGGCAGCAAAGCCCATTAATAGCAAGTTAAATATGGAAATTTGATTTGGTGTGATCGGCGTTTTAATAAGCCACTTACTAATTCGGTTCGACACTCCTCTATTCAACCGCTTTGCTACAATGCCATCTCGTGGAGACCTTGTTGCTCGTAACAAAAGACGCTCCGCAGAACGGATATCGGGGATCGTGTCTACATCCTGCCAGAAGGAGTCACCGATATTGAACGTACACATCCTGCCTGCTTCGGCCAACACACGTACGCCGCCCGAGAGCGAATAGTCTCCTTGCGCCTGACTTCGCCTTAGTGCATCAAATATAAGCGGCGTCTGCATAAATATACCAACGTCAATCGCATTAAAGTCTGTCAGGTTTTTTCCTAAATCAATTAGCTGATTATCAACTGTTCGGACTTTAGTTGCATCATCGAGGTTTTGAACTGTAGCGAGAGCGTAGTCAACACATAATAGACCACATTCTTCTCCGATTTTCACCTTTTTGAGTTTTTCAAGAATATTAGCATTAAAAATATGATCGGACATAAAAAGCAAAAATCTGCCTTCTACAAATTTTTCAGCCTTCAGAACTGAAACACCATTTGGTTTCCGCCAATCGAGGTTGCGGACCCAGGTAATTTTGACCCCTAATTTTCTTGAGTTTATGGTCTTCCGAATTCGTGCGGCCTGATACCCTAAAACAATGACTAATTCAGTAATTCCAATTCTCTTTGCTGACAAAATGACTCGTTGAAGCAGTGGCATCCCACCAACTTTTACCAGAGGTTTGGGACAACCGTTTTGATAACCCTCAAGCCGACTTCCGTTGCCAGCGGCTATAATGACAGCTTTCGTTATTTTCTGGTTGTCATTGAAGGATTGCCCAGTTTTCAAAGATGAGGTTTTTGTAGAAGACGTACAGGTAGAATAAGAATCTTTGTGCAGATTCAAGCCCATTTTTTTCTCCACTCCGGTATTTTGTTAAACGGCTAGAAACTCAGACCAACTAATTGCAATAACTTTCAGAGTTCTCTAATTCCTGTTGAGAATCGTAAATCGCTGTTTTTAAAAATTTTGCCTTTCGGAAATTTGAGCAAGAAATCGCAAGAGTCATACTAGCAATACTTTTTGATTTAAGTATGACAAAAACCGAACAAAATGCAAAAAATTAAAAACACAGTCACTCATTTACTATTTAAATATAATTCTTTCTAAACAATGCTTTAACTGTTGCGGGAATCGCTTTTATTTTCCGCCAAATTGAGTCGCCATGCAAAAAATCGTTAAAAACCCTTAAATCGGTCACTAATTTTTCGCTGTACTTGTACCACCAAATATTATTGTTCACAAAATCCTTATAAAATATCGTTAATAGCGACCTTACGAGTGGACGGTCTGTGTTGATATATTTTGGTTTCACGACTTCCATAACCCCCCAAGGCCCGTGACTAACACCTATACCACTGCTCTTGACGCCTGTGTAAGGAGCCTCCATTTGAGCAATATGGATCTGTAAATCATTGACGATCACGCTACCGCTGTGAATTTGGTTCGCAATTCTAACCCCCCTTTTTACATCTTGTGTCCAAACACTGGCCGAAAGTCCAAATGAAGAATCGTTTGCCAGAAAAATTGCCTCTTCTTCAGAGATAAACGGCATAATGGTAATGACGGGACCAAAAATCTCGTTCTTGATCACATCCATGTTTGAATTTACATTGGATAAAATTGTTGGACTAAAGGAAAGGTCTCCGTGATCCTTGTTCGGCTTTCCACCGATAAGCACCTTGGCCCCCTTCTCACACGCATCTTCAATGAAAGAGTTAATTTTTTTAAATTGCTTTTCATTAATGAGGCATGATACATCGACATCATTTTCAAGATCAGTCTTTGTCCTAAGCTCACGCGTCTTCTCAACCAGCTTCTCCGTGAATATTTCCAGAATCGATTCATGAATAAAAAGCCGCTCGACGGAAAGACATGTTTGCCCGGTATTAGAAAACGCGCCCCAGACCGCTGCGTTAACCGTTCGTTCAATGTTAGCATCTTCAAGAACAATCATTGGGTCGCTGCCACCCAATTCCATATTGACCGGCACCAAGTTATCAGCCGCCGCTTTGTATACTTTTCTCCCAACTGCCGTACTTCCGGTGAACATGATTTTGTCAAATTTTGATTTGACTAAAGCTTGTCCAACTTCAGACAATCCGGTCACAATACTCAAAATGTTCTTTGGCAGATAAGCACGATCGAATATCTCGCGAATTTTCAGTCCGGTCAGCGTCGTAAGTTCCGAGGGCTTGTGGATGACAGCGTTACCGGCTAAAATTGCCGGTATGATATGTTGCATCGCCAAAAGAAAAGGGAAATTCCATGGCGAAATAACCGCAATAACGCCTAGTGGTTCATATTTGACAAATCCTTTTCTCAATTTAAACAATGGATTTAAAGAACCCGTTCTATGGCTTTTTAAAAATTTCGGGATATTCTTTAAATAATACTTGAAGCAATCTAAAATCGGTAAAATCTCGCTCGAATACGCTTCAGCAAGAGGTTTACCTGTTTCTTGTGTGATGAGTTGAGCAACTTCATCTTGATAAAGATAAAATTGGCGGTAAGCCTTTTTGAAAAGTTCAAGACGAGTCTTGAGGGTTAAATCGGACCAAGTCTCAAAAGCAGACTTTGCCTTTTCGATTATTTCAGGAAGATCTTCCGGGTTCGTGGCTGAAAATTCTGATATAATTTTCCCGGTTCGTGGGTCGATGGAATATAAAGAATTCGATTCAACTTTTAAGGCCATATTTTGCGATTCCTGAACCAGAGAGAGATTTTCAATTCAAAACGAGAAACTTAACCATTTCATCGTCTAAAAACTTGCTGTGTTCATCGTTAATCGGATCCAGCCTGTGCTCGTTCATAAGCATTAACTGTTGACCAACCCAGGCCTTCCAGCACTTATCACACGTCTGCACCAGAACTTTTTGGCCCAGTTCATTGTTAAAAGGAGCTTCCTGTAATCCTTCTTTCTTGTGTTGACATCTCGAACATTTAATCTGTGCCATGTAAACCTCCAATCTATCTGGCTGAAAGTGTATAGCAAATCCGCCTTAAAGTCAAGCAAAAATCAAGGACCCCTACCCATGTAACAATTGTCAATGAACACGTTAACCAAATTTCATTGGCTTAAACTGTAACCTGATATATTGGCTATTCTTTAGCAAGTGATATGCCATAAATATCTTCAAATAATTAAACAACCCAAGACATTTAAAATAAACATGTTAAGATAGAAATGATTGAACGGGAGAGAAAAACAAAATGTAAAGTTCGTTTACGTTCGAAGCTGAGGTGAGAACTACGTTTACAGTAACTTCCAAAAATTCAGCAAACAAAACAATGCTTTTAAGAATAAAAAAACCAATGTTTCAGCGTGAGACAGTGTAATAAGCTACAACGCCGTTTTTTGCGAATTCCACTAAATAAACTCAGATATTCAACACCAACTATCGGTCTAACCTTGAATAATTTTAGGTATTTAACTAGCTTGTAAAACAATATAAATACCGGGTGGCACAATAGTTGATTAATTTAAAGATACATTAAAAAAGCAAGGTAAACACCTTGCTCAAAATTGAATCCAAAGTTCTCCATCCACCCCTCCTTTCCCCAAACGGCGGAACATAAGTTTCGCCGTTTGGTTTTT
>SMXC01000285.1 GCA_004356825.1 Caldithrix sp. | reverse complement strand
ACATAAATTAGCAAGATCTCTCCTGAATGACATCGTACCGAGGCAAACGGGCCGCTATGCGAACGGGAAAACGTCAGGTGAAGTGCAGTCGCCACCGTATTTGTCCTGACTCAGCTGAATCAATATAAGCCCGTGCTAAATCAACCTTGAATTAAGTAGAATCCGAAAATCACTATTATATCTTGACAAACGCAACGAAGATTAGGATATAAATAATAACACAATATGAGTATATCCCTTGAAGAAACAAAGAACGATTAATAACCCAGTACAATATTGACTAAAAACTGCCCGTTTTCTTAACTGTTTTTCTTCAAATTTGTTGCGTATTTGTTATCCACATTTTATATTCAATGTTTCCAATAAGTTAACTTGACTTTATCGGATTCAACTTCCACTTTCTCTCAATTTCATCTTTACTCCCCAGCTGCATTTTTTTTATACCGCCCAAGTTTAACGATACTGCACAGGACAAAGAGAATCCCAAAAACCGCCACAATCGAGGGGCCGGCTGGAAAGTCAAAGGTGTAGGAAAAATAGAGTCCGAAAATACTGACCAGGACTGAAAACGTCGGGGCGAGGATGGCCACTACCTTATCTCGCTGAGTTACCAAAATGGCAGCGACCGGGGGAATCACCAGGTAAGAAAAGACCGGTATGACACCGCCGGCCCGAACTGCAAAAACTATCGCCAGGCCGATGGAAAGGTAGAAAAAGAAATTCCAGAAGCGGAACTGAAAATCGGTTTGCGGTTGTCCTTTTCGGAAGGCTTCGGTCACCCTAAATATTCGTTTCAAAAAAATCATGTGCAAGAGACCGAGGGTCACGAAGACTCCCGCCATGGTTATCAACTCATTGGTAGGAATGGCCAGAATGTTACCAAATAAGACTTCCGAAATATCCGACTCACCGTGAGCCGTTTTTGAGATCAGCAGCACGGTCGCGGCTGAGGCCAGGGCGTAGATAATCCCGATAATAGCTTCCAGTCTCAAACGCTTGTCGTGGATGCGGATCATTGAAAGCAGAAACGCTCCGGCCAATGTAAAGGTGATCGAAATCGGCAGCAGGGCGCCGCCAATAAAGCTCGCAAAAGCCACCCCGAGCGAAGAAATTTGGCCCAGTGCCAGATCAACAAAAACGATACCTCTCCTGACCACATGGATACCCAGATACGCGAGCAGCAGTCCCATAACGGTGCATGCTAGTAACGCCTGCACCATAAAAGGCAGTTGAAACATTTCTAACATATAGCGGTCTCCTAATTGCTGAAAGGCTTCGGTTCCACGCCGACTTCTTTGAAGGCTTCGATAAGTTTGTTGATGTTGGTGTCAAACAGTTTAAAATAATCATCCACGCCCGGCTGGCCGCCAACTTCGGGAGCCAATTCAACCAGAACAGCGCCGGTGTTTTTCGCCACCAACTCGGCGGATTTAGGCGGATAATATGGTTCGATGATAATAATTTTGATATTCTTGTTTTTCATTTCATTGATGACTTTTGCTATATATTTGGGCGATGGAGAAATGCCCGGTTTGGGTTCAATAAAGCCGGCGATCTTGAATCCGAAACGCTGCTCAAAATAAGGCCAGCTATTGTGATAGGCATAAATCTCAGTGCCTCGATAAGGAGCCATCAATGCCTGCCAGTGCTGGTGGGCATCGTTTATTTTCCGGATAAACGCCTCCAGGTTTTGCTTAAAATAGATTTCATTCTCCGGTGCAATTTTGATGAGTCCTTCAAAAATATTTTGTGCGATTATCTTGCCATTCAAAGGGTCCAACCAGTAATGAGGATTGCCAAAAATATGAATGTCACCTTTTGCCCGCAGTTTTGACGGGTCTCCCCTGGGAACTTGCAATAGATCCATATTTTTCGAGGCGTCTACAAATCCGTCACCGCCCCATAAGATTTTCTTGTTCCTGGCGCCCTCCAGAAGAGGAGGGACCCAACCGATTTCGAGGTCGAGGCCCACCTGAACGAAAAGGTCGGCTTTTTTTAGCTTTATCATATAGCTAGGTTTGGCGTCGACAAAGTGTGGATCCTGGTACCCTTTTGCGATAGCAAAAACATCTACCTTATCGCCGCCGATCTGTTTGGCGATGTCAGCCAAATCGGGCAGCGAAGTCACCACTCTTATTTTCTTCGCAGCCTGGGTTGGAGCAATGGCTACAAAGATCACAAACATTTGAACAAGAAGTATCTCAAATAGATTTTTGCGGGTCATTTTTTTTCCTTTCATTGGTAGTCACAGTCACAAATTCATGAACCTTAATCTTTTTAACTTTCCCAGACTTTATCTAGTAGTGTGATCTCTAAATATCAGCGCAATGTGGATAAAAGTGTTCTCGTGTTTGTGTTCGAGTGTTCAACTTGATAAAATACGTAAACACTTTGATGCCTGAACGCGCTAACACTGTATAGTGCCCGGGTTGTTTAGGAAACGTTGCACTAGTACGGGTGGGCGCCATGAGCGCCAATGACAAAAAACAACTGGACGAAAATTTGATTATCTATCTCAACATCGTCGCCACTTGTATGTTTGTATTGAAGCCGCAGTGTTTCAAACTCGCTCGGCCAGAAGGTCAGGATACCCGAAATCGCCTTCTGATTCAACTCACCACTGTCCGGATATTCCGCATAATCAAATCGGGCGCTTACAAATAACCGTTGAGTTAATTGATACTGCAAAAATGTAAAGAAGCCGAAACTATTGACATTATTTCCCGCCGCTTGCTCACGTTGGCTGAACAAAAACTCAGATTGCACGGTAAATGAGCGATAGCGGTTATAGCGCACTGGCTTCCATCTGTAGGTAAGGTCAATCCCTTCAACAAATGAACGCTGCCTACCCGCCGGATCGTTTACGCCGGTGACACCGCTAAATCCCAACTCAAGAGTGGCATTCGGCGTCAAATCAAAAAAGTTTTTGAGGTGGAGCGAATAAAGAAAGTCATCGGAGTCACCGCCGTCAAAACTGACTTCATTCTGTCCGTTGGTGACCTCAAGAGTCAGGTCAATTAAGTTGTCCCACGGATTTGGCACCAGCCAGCTCAGGGAAAGCCCTGGCTCCACAAGCCCCTCATCGCCAAAATAATGTTCAAAAATTAATGGAGAATCACTAAAGGGCCGCTCCGGCTGATGAATCCGGTTAAATTTACCAAAGTTTGTGCGAAAAAATCCCAGCTTGGCCTTAAGAAAAAAAGGCAAAGCTAAATAAGTAAGATAGGCCTCCTCTAACTCTACTGTCTCTTCAGGGGGCACGATGGCAATAAAGAAATCAGCGCTGGCAAAGGGGTCGATGATCATTCTGAAAGAAATCTCGGACTCAGCAAAGGTAAAGCCGTCATTAAAATCGCCGTTATCCAGAACTTTATGTCCAAGGAAATTCCCAATGACGCCGATATTGGGGTTCATATTTTGAAACAGGCCGAATTGTCTTCCTGACGATGTTCGCGAAGACTGAATCGGTTCGGTCGCTTCAGCAGGTTCCGCGCCCAATTCTGCAGACAGTCGCGTTTCCAGTTCCACATCAACCGGCGTTTTTGCACTACTATCCGATTGTGACGATATTTCCGTTTCGCCTGAGCCTAAGTGTTTTTTTAGCGCTGAAACTGTGCTTTCAAGTTCAGCAACTTTCTCGATGAGTTTTTTTATCTCTTCTTCTAACTTTTGGCTTTCCTGCTGGCCAAAAACAAGGCATTGACTAAATGATAGAATCAAAAAAATTAGAAGTGCTGAAAAAAGTTTCGGGATTAACATTTGCGATCTCCCTTTTATTAAGTTCAGACCTCGAAAATAAATGACAAGCCTGCAGTGCTGAAAAATTGGCCTGAGGCGATGATTTCCGAAGTTATGCGTGGATTAAACTTAGGAGATTGCTTGCGGCGGAGCGCGATTGTTGAAAAGTGAACTGTGGGGATTTCGATGAGCCTGTTCTTCAATGGGCTGAAGGATTTGGTTTGAAACAAATGTTTGAGACGGTTGAAGCCCGGTGTTTAAAACGATGGGGGTTTTTGAATAAACACAGGAAAAACAGATGCTGCTGCCATTTTGAACTGAATTTTTCTCATCAGCATAAATTTCACACTCACACTCGTGCCGTATCAGAAGGGAGGTTTGAGAATAGGTGTGCTGGTGAGCAAACTCCACAGTAAAGCTGAGGACAAAGAAAACGCAGGCTAAAAAAACTGCGATATTTTTTTTCCATTTACTATTCATGTTCTTTCTCTGTTTTTTAAAAGCGGATATAAATTTAAAAATTGCTGATATGAAAAGCAAGCAAAAACGCGATCCCGGGAACTCCGGTTTTTGATGTTAACAGAAACAGCTTAAACTTTAGGGCCAAATTAGTTCGTCTTTTTCTCTTCTGCCTCATTCAACCAGCTTTTTCTGATTTTTTTCTGTAGTCTGTTTGGGTTCTCGATTTCTTTGATTTCATACTTATCGGGCAGAGCTTGTGCTAATGCCACGTCAAAATGATGAAGCTCGCTGCGGCGGAAGACGCTCACGCGAATGGTATCTCCCGGTGAATATTTTTTCAGAAGCAAATCAAGGTTGCTTTTATGAGCGCGCTTGCCGTCGATGGCGAGTAAGATATCATCGCTATCGAGCCCTGCTTTGAATGCCGGGGATTCGGGCGTAACATTTCTTATTTTGGTTTCTTTTTCATCTCCGGACGTACTGATTCCCAGAAAAACTTTGGGTACTTTTTCGTCCGTCTCTATCTTTAATTCCAGACCCGCGTATTTCAAAAAACGGTTATAATTTATCTCCTCGGTGCCGTGCACATAATCGGCAAAGAATTCCTCGAAGCTGCTGTTCGTCACTGTTTCGACACCCTTTTGAAAACCGTTTTCCGGGACGCCGCGATTTTGTTTGGCATAGGTTTCGTTAAGATAACGCATAGCACTATCCAATGATTTTTTGTTTTTTGTGCGCTGACGGATCTCAAGGTCGAGCAGCATACCCAAAATATTTCCTTTTGTGTAAAAGGAAAAGTAGGTGTTGGGCGGCGCATTACCCATGCTCTTGGTCCAACTATCCCAACCGACCTCACTCACGCTCATCACTTTTCTACCGTAGGTTTCCTGAAATCGTTTGATTGTTTTCGCCCAATTCTTAAAATACTTTTCTTTTTTGGTGAGGTGGGTACGAACCAAAGTTACTCCCGTATAGTAACTCGATATGCCTTCATAAATCCACATGGTGGTGGTGTAATTTTCCTTTGAATAATCCGGAAGATAAATCGCTTCGGGGCGTATTCGCTCGACGTTCCAGGCGTGAAAAAACTCGTGCGCGGTCACGCCAAGAAAGCGGTCGTAAAATTTTTCATTGTCAAAATCAGCCGGTCCGACCACAATTGAAGTTGAATTTTTGTGTTCGACGCCATGACCAAAACGATACGGCAGCAGATGGTAGATAAACAAATATCGTTTAAACGGAATGTCCATCATGATGTTGCACTGCTCGACAACGATTTTACGAATGTCTTCAATAATTTTCTTCTCATCATAATTGGCTTCGCCTTGCAGGGCTATTTCAATTCGAGCATCTTTATGCTTAAACGTGAGCAAATTAAATGTGGGGCTTATCAGAATTGGTGCATCGACCAGCTCGTGGTAGTTTTCGCTGACAAATACTCCTTTGTTTTTATCAAAGTTGAGGGCGGCGGCAATTTTCCAATCCACAGGTTTTTGGATGGCAAGAGAAACCGGCAATAACTCTTTGCCGGGGATGTACATCAGACAAGTGATAGGATTAATATAAGCTTCCGAGTCATCAAGATAGCTTGAGCCGGCATCAAGTTGGCGCGCATAGTATTTGTATTTGACCAGGATAGTCGGCGAGCTGCTGGTTTGAATTCGCCAGGTGCCTTTGTCGATCTTTTGATGGGGCAAAGGGGTGCTTTTTTGCGCCAGTGCTTGAAACTCGATAATGTTTTTTGCATAATTTTGAATCACATACCGTCCCGGCCGCCAGGCAGGAATTCTCACGTCAAGAGATTGGGCAGTCCAATTTTCGATGGTCATGGTGATTTCCAGGAAATGCGAATGGGGCTGACTCCAGGCGATGTGATAGGAGATTTCGGGTTGCTGGCCGTGCAGGGTGAAAGGGATCACAAAAAGTAGGGGACAGACATGTCTGTACCCTACCGAGATCAGGCGATTTCTAATTGAAGGTTTCACTTATTGGTCATCTCCGGCTTTGCCTTCTTCTTATCAATAATAATCGCCGGAACGGCATTTTCGGCAACCAGCTTGTTGAAAGCCGGTAAGTCGGTGTCAATAATCGTTTGCAGAGTTGCCAATTCAGCGTCGATCTTTGCAGTCATT
>SMXC01000284.1 GCA_004356825.1 Caldithrix sp. | reverse complement strand
TTTTCAAGAAAGGGTTTTTCACAGCATCCTCTGTTTAATCTGGGAATATCAATATCGAACATCTAAAACCTAACTTTAATTTTTCGGATTATAGCGCCAACCAATCTAATTTGCCCGGGTCAAGCCTAATTACATCCCATATTGCTGCGATAAGCGCATCATCTTTACCCGCCCGCTTCGGGTTATAGAACTCCCAGACAATTTCACCCGCAGGCGTCACTTCAAGAGCTCTACCATTATTGGATTCGATAATCAGAGTGTTCCCATTGGGTAAACGGTCATTGGAGCTGGCTTTCTTTGAAAACAACGCCGAGCCCGGTTCGCCTTTATAGGACCAAACGACCTCCTGAGTCAACGGGTTAACTTCAATAACTTTCGACTTGCCATTATTACCTCTATTATCAAAAAGTAATAGGTTGCCATTCTCCAATAGCCTTGGCTCATGTTGATACGCCCACATCCCCGTTAAAGCCCAAGTAATTTTCTCATGCTCTGGGTCAACTATAGCGATGGTGTGAATCTCTCGCATCGATATAAGTATATGGCCCTTTTTAAACATTGGATACCTATCCGACTAACTTGCCATCTATAGGTCTTACCGTATTGGTGTGAAGCAGATCTATTTGAACCTTTATGTGTTCAAGTAATGGCGCATATTCAGAGTTCCGGAAACACTCAAGCAACGATATTTCTCTTAATTTCTTCCCTTCTGGGCTTAAGATCGTAATAAAATCTTCTATAATGTAGCCTTGCAAATCCAGGGACTCAAGCTGCAGATTAGTAGGCTTTTTGACTTTACGCACCAAAACATAAATATTACCGTTTTCGGCCACAAATAAATCATGGTGACACATCCCCTTATAGGACCAGAGCAGATTTGAATCCTTGTCGATTTTTATCAGGCCAAAGTTAGTAAAGATGGCCAGCAACTCACCGTTATTCAAAAGACGCACGCGCTTCCAATAAGTTTTGTACCCCCATCGGGTTAGATAAACTTCAGACTCGCCAATATCGTACGGCTCGGGCTCGGGTTCAGGCCAAACATCTTCAAAATCTTTACGCCACTCATGCAAAACTGTGCCTTTCATATTCATCAAATGGGCCCTGGGGGCATCGGCAGCAACAACAAGATTCAAGCCATTATATGCGGATTGCTCATCATAAATCGTCACATTAGCAACTTCTGGTGCAGGTTGTATCCTTTCAAATAAGGCAAAGTCGTAATTTTTTCGATGGCTTTTCGTTGTTCATCAGTCAAATCCCGACCTCTTAATTTATTCCGAGTCCTACGGCCAATATCTTTTCTGCTGAGATTGTTTTTTGAGAATACATCGCTTTTTTGCTCATATAAATATTCATAAAATTTGTAAGGCAGATTCTGACGTCTTGCGGACATAATGCCATAAGTGAATCCTGCCATCATGAGGAAAGATAAAACGAAAAAGAATAACAGTTTTTTCAAGAAAGAGTTTTTCATCGTACGCTCGAGTTAAAGATCCAAATATTCGCTAATCCGGGACCGGCTCAGTAGCAAGTTTAGGCTTAACCGTGCCTAACCGATTCCGTTAACTTGACAAACACCCCCATAACGCGGCCGTCGATGCGGGATTACACACCGGTGTTGGAATCTGTGCCCGGAACTCATCAGAAAAAATGCCATCGACTCTAATACTGATGGCCAATTTGCCGGTGCTGAAAGCCTGTGTGAAATTCTTGGCATTGCCCGGTCTTGAGATAGCTCACTACTTTCTTCTTGAGGTAACCGTCCAGAGATTTCAATTTTTCCACATCGATATACTCGTCAAGCGATTTGTAGCATGGATATTTAATGCGTGGGTCTACTTGCACCGGCTCAACCCTTCTGCGGTTTAAATATACGCCAAAACTGTCTTTGAAATCCCGCATATTGACCATAGCCCGGCGCGAACGCCAGGTCGCCGCGTGTTGAATACATTTTGTCAGGGAAGCATGGAATTTACCTCCTTCAAATGTTAAGTTGTTGCATGATAAGGTTGTATCGGGTAACTCCGCTGAGAAGAAAAATAAGCAGAAACTTTGTCATATATGTTCAGATGATAACTGGTTTTGGCTCCCTACACGTGATTGCAGTGCTGCATCAAAACGTCAGAAACAGCCTCTAATAGCGAAGCCCGATTGTTATTATGGAGGAAGAAGTGATCACCCGAAAACATACGAACTGTAAAAGAGTTTTTTGTATGGTTCTGCCAGGACTGTAAATCTTCTTCAAAAACAAGAGGGTCCTTTCGACCGCCAAATGCTGAGATTGGACAATCGAGTTTATCTTCTGAAAAATATTCATACTTTTCGTAGATTTCAAAGTCAGCGCGTAACGCCGGCAGCAGCAACTCCATCAGTTCTTCGTGTTCAAAAACGGCCTCGGGAGTAGAATCGAGTTCACGGAGTCCCTCGACAAATTCAGCGTCAGGCAAATGGCTAATCGGCGGCAATTTATTGGTGATCGGCGGCGCCTGGTAACCCGAGACGCAAAAGTGTACCGGTTTAAGTCCGTGCTCTCTGCGCAAATAACGTATAAACTCAAAGCCTATTAGCGCTCCAAAACTATGCCCGAAAAAAGCAAAGGGTTTTTCTAAATCCGGAACAAGGGCGGATGCTAATGCCTGCAACAATAAATTCATATCGTTCAGCGGGACTTCCATGACTCGGTTTTCCCGACCGGGCACCTGCACAGGACATACCTCTATGTCAGGTGGAAATCCATTGTGCCAAAGGCGGTAAGCTGAGGCCCCGCCACCGGCATGCGGAAAGCAAAAGAGACGAAGCTTTGCCTGTGGATTCGGCCTGGAAAAAGAAATCCAGTTGTTTTTCATTTATGCGATTTCCGTAACTTCGCGGGGTTGAGGCAAATGATCAACCCAATCTTTAACTAAATTAATAAGCGCCTCCTGGTGGCACAAAAGGGTAAAAAGATGATCCGTGTCTTCGAGAACTTCTACTAGCGGCCTCCGGGAATCAGGGGTTTGACGAATCTTCTCTTCAAAAATATCTTGATAATTGTAATAAGCGGAACTGCCTTTAGAGTAAATAAAGCACAGGCGAACGTTGCGGTTAAGTAAAATATCTAAATTGGCAAGCAGCTCTTCCTTACTGGGAACGTGCAAGTTTTCCGTGAGCTGTCTGGTTTGCTTAGATAGGTGGAATTTAATAAGACCGCGAATGAGTCCCCAAATTTCACTTTTCCCGGTAAGCAATCGCCTCCAACTTTTAAAACTCAGAAAAGATCCGCTGTATGAGCTGGCAAAGTATGCGGTGCTTGGAAATGCAAAGCCCTCAATCAAATTTACGCCGATAACTCGCTCATCATTGCAGGCTACTCGAAAAGCATTACTTCCTCCTGAACAAAGTCCCATTAAGATAAATTGTCGAATGCTCTTTGTTTCGGAAAGATAATCCATCACATCCCGGGTGTCGTTAATGATGCCCGTACTTTCATCATAAGCTTGACTTTCGTTCGGTATTTTGCTATCACCAATTCCCGACAAATCAAATCTCAAAACAACGAACCCTTCAGTGGCGAACTTGCGCGCGAGTTTAACATAGAGCCGATTCGGACCGACCCGATGCAAAAGTCCGGAATTCAAAAGAATAATTGCGGGGCGCTCCCGCACGTCAAATTCCGGAGCAGGAATTGTGATGATTCCGACCAAAGATTTCGATTTACCGAGCAGTACTGTTTTTTCTTTCATAAGCTCGCTTCGGTTGTCCAGGAGACAATGGATTGCAGAATTTCGCTTGGAACGGAAAGCGGATCTAAACCCGGTGATTCAGTCCAGTTTTTCGACCCGGGAATATGCCGGAAATCAAAGGCTTTTGTTAGTGATTTCAAGTGATGGTTTAACAGCCCATTTGTCTTCATTTTACCGCTTTCTATCATGTAGATTTTATTTGCAATTTGCTTTTCAATATTAAGTAAGTTTATTCCTTCAAGGCCACTGCCTAGTCTACTCGTAAGTGGAAATCCCATTATTTCAATACATCCATTGTTTTTCGAAGCGAAATTTGGATCTGGCAGATTGTTTTCCGCCCACTCTTGATGCATTTTCAATAGTTCCTCAACATAGTCTTTGCCGCTAACAACGGGGTCCCAAAGAACAATGCTATCGACATCATTTCGCTCGCTGCCTGCCAGCGCTGAAAGAGTTGCGCCTAATCGAAACCCTACCAAAGAAACCTTGGCTAATGCGCTTGAGTCTTTTATCTCATCAATAGCCGTAGAAATATCTTCAAGCCATTGATTAATATCTGCCTCTTCGCTCTCACCGCCGGAATCGCCACACCCATAGTAGTCGAAACGAAGCACATGAAACCCGGCCCGGGTAAATAGCGTAGCTAGCTGGCGATAAGCACGATGCATCCACATGTATTCTTCTCCCATGGGATAACAGAGAACCACGCCGGTTGACCGTGTCAAATTAGCTTGGGGGAGATAATAAGTGCCAAAAAGCGGCATTTCAGATGTACCAAAATAGATTGGATTCATATTTCCAGTTCAGCTAAGTTATATTTTTAGTTTTGTTCACGTGTATAGCCAAAAAGTCGGATGCCTGTTAAGAACCTTTAATTCTAGACAAGCAACAGCGTTAGCTTTTCTTAATGAATGGGGCGATATCCCATTGCTCGAAGCACGAACTTAGCACAACTTAATGATATCACTCTTGAAGAAACAAATAAGATCAAATTTCCAGTAATTTTAGACCGAAAAGAAATTCTATCTCTAGCCTCCATTAATCCTTAATTGCTTTCCGTTCATGCCATAGTAGTCTAGGTTGAGACCAAAACGCATCTCGAAAAAAAATAAGCAACAGAACCTGCATGAAACTATCCGGCCATGGCGACGGCTCGATAATCAATAAGTGAACGTGACTGAGCTAATGGTTGGGTCAGAGAGGTCACTGTAATCAACCCAGATCGGACTCGACCAGGCCATTTCTTTATCCTGCAGCATGACCCTGACGTAATAAGTACGAATCCCCGGAACCGGGTTCGAATCCGTCCATGAAAGAGTACAGTGTTTCTCGCTGTCCAACTCGTTCGACTCCCATTTTTTTACAATCACCTGATCCGCAAAAAGGTCCACCCGTTCGATGGGTGCGTGGGCGCGGACAGTGATCGAAAGCTTGGCCCCGGAATCGCTCTTAATCTCCTCACCCATTAGATGACCATTGGCGCGAAAATCCAGAACGATGCCGCGCGCTGTTGATGCGTAACAGCGCCGTGCATACAATGCTTCGAAGACATCTTCCCGGCTGGCGCTTCGTGCGTAGACAACTGCGTAGGAAGCCCCAAATCCATGATCCGTCGAGGCGATAAAGCCCAGCTTAAGCCCTTTGGCAAGCGCCTCATGAACGAAACCCTGCTTGACCTTCCGTCCGCCGGGCACGCGCGGGGCGCCATCATACTCGGACGATCCACGACTCGATTGAAAAATCTCGACCACTCTTTCGAACTCGGGATCATGCTCGCTCCAGTCCGTCCCTGGTGGAAGCGCCGGAGTATGCGGAATCGCCATCGCCTGAATGCCCTTCAGTTGTTGCCATATCCCCGGACCCGTAGAGACTTTATCCAATCCGATCAATAAAAGTGGCGCCGGTCGTTTTGGAAAAATAATGTTTTTATGACCGGTAGGATAAACGTTGGACAACTCGTAGCCAAAGAGAGTAACAAAGTAGCCGGGAACGTAGTAAAGGTCGGCGGTCTTCTGGATTGTCCACCAGTTGAAATCACTGGTATGATTTGAGTGATCGGAGAGGACGAAAAAATCATGCTGACAGACATCCTGAGAGTAGCGGTAGTGATCGTCGATAGACGGTTCTATGCCGGCCGTACATCTGGATATGTTAGAATGCTTATGCGTATCTCCAAACAGCAGCCGGTAGGTGGTCCCCTCATAGTCGACTTCGTACTCAGTAGACTTTCTGGAAATCCAGTGTTTGGCGATCGGGCTGGGCTCGTCTGAAAAAGGCGCCGCCGGTTCAAGAGTCATTTCCCCGCTACCCATTGTGACCTCGTACTGGCTGGCATAGATGTCTCCGGTACTTCCTTGAGGTATCGAAGCCCAGTGATGGTCGAATTCAAACGTCAGCGAACCGTTCTCAGGATGGGGATGGCTCGGCGGTGCAGACACACGATATTCCATTTGTGCCGCCACCCAAATAGAGCCAGCGCCAATAGCAATCGACGGTTCCTCAAGATTTCCATCCGTGCCAGGCACAATTTCGGGTTTAGACCACCCGTTCCCGGAGTAGCTAAGAAGGATAACATCCCACCAATATGTGTGCGGGTTGGGTGTTTTAAATAACCAGGCCCGGAAAGCGAGCCAAACGGTTCCGGAAGCATCGGTTTCGATTTTTGGATAAGCGCAATGCCGGAACTGATAGCCGGGTTCAATGAAAGGTATGCCCGATTCCGGCGTGAAAAGTTCGCCGTCTTGCAGGCACATAACTCCCACATCGACCTCGCTCTTAGAATTGCGCCATTTGCCCTTATCCCATCGGGGCTTGCCCGAGCCTACACCAATGTTGACAAGCCTGCCATCCCTTTCTACGACCTGGCCGGAGGTTCCATGCTGTGGAATCGTCATGCGATCCCAGGCGATCCAAACGCGGTCCTGGCCGTCAATAGTCAACCCGGGATGCATGTCGTACGCCTTGTGGTCAGTAAGCCGCCGTTCCTCGGAGAGCTGCCCTTCTTCATAGGACACCAGATAAAGGTCGTAATCCGCATCCTGGAAACGCGACCAGACGATCCACAACCTGCCATTTGAATCACAGGATATAGACGGGTCCCAGTCATTTGCAGGATGCTTCGAGACCGGAATCGGCGCGCTCCACTCAACGCCGTCGAAGGAAGCGAGAAAGATGTCGTAGCCGCTAACCTTATGCGCCTGCCAGACCATCCAGAGCCGTCCCTGTCCATCTACACATACTTCGGGATTGAATTGGTGGCCTGAAGGCGTCACGCGCGCCGGCAGAGACCATGTCCCCGCGGCTAAGCGTGACATCCAGATCGAGGTCTCTTCGCCCGTCGTCGTCCACAGGACAACCATCTCCTCAGAAAATTGCACGATGACAGGACGAAGGTAGTTGCCGGCTGTGGGAGTCAGGATCTCTGCTGTCGTCCAGCCCGAAGTGTCCCGCCGTGCCACGTAGATTTTATCTCCCTTCTCCCCATTCCTGCTCATATATCCAACCCAGGCGACCCACGGCACACCCTCGGAATCAATTGTAATATCCGGTTGCGTGTCGTAGGTCTCCTCGAGGGAGACGAGCCTGGAGGCTGATGCAGAAAATTCATATGGTAGGGAGAGGCCGCCGTTGTCGAAACTTCTTGGCGGAGAGTCATTGCATGCCGCGAGTAAGAAGAGAGCGAGAAAGCCAGAGAAGGATTGACACATCAGCAGTCTCCGAGGACGACGCCGATAACGCTCAGTGTGCGTCAACTCAACCAATTGCTTTCTAACCCATTTGGAAAATACTACGATTGCTGTCAGTGCTGCCGTCGTATCTATCAACCCCATCAACATGATCGCGGTCTCCTAATTTATTGGAAATGATATTTTTTAAAGTATCTTGTGCACCCATTAAAGAGGCGCCTAACTTTTTAGAGGCAGGTTGAGTCAATGGTGGATAAAAAATCTACCCCACATTATTGAGGATGACGTTGATTTTATTGGCAGAAATGTCTTCTGGTTTTACTGGGCTGAGCCTATCGATAATATTATCTCACCAGCAGCATTTTTTTGGTTTGAACAAAAGAACTGCTTTGCAGTTTATACAAATAGACGCCGCTGGCCTGGCCACTGGCATCGAAGGTTGCAATATGTCTACCCGCCGGAAAGTTCCCCGAAACAAGCGTTGCAATTTCTTTTCCCAGCAGACTGTATACTTTAAGGATTACATACTCTGCTTTTGGTAAATCAAACGAAATATTCGTCGTCGGATTAAACGGGTTCGGATAGTTCTGGCCAAGCCTGAAGTCACTCGGTATCTC
>SMXC01000283.1 GCA_004356825.1 Caldithrix sp. | reverse complement strand
CAGATTTAACGTAGGGATACCTTATGATCATCAAACCTAAAGTTCGCGGATTTATCTGTCTTACCTCACACCCGGTTGGCTGCGAAGCGCACGTAAAAGAGCAAATTGATACCATTAAAAGCAAAGGGTTGATTGAAAAAGGCCCGAAGAATGCCCTGGTTATCGGTTCATCCACCGGCTATGGTCTTGCCTCCAGAATTACCGCCGCATTTGGTTCCCGCGCCAACACAGTAGGTGTTTTTTTCGAAAAAGAACCGTCTGAAAAAAGGACGGCCACTGCAGGCTGGTACAATTCCGTCGCTTTCGAAAAACTGGCCAAAGCTGAAGGGCTTTATGCAAAAAGTATCAACGGCGACGCGTTCTCGGATGAAATCAAAGCTGTGACCGTCGAGTTGCTGAAGAAAAATGTCGGCCCAGTTGATCTCATCATCAACAGTCTGGCTTCGCCTCGGCGCACCCATCCTAAAACCGGAAAAGTTTTCAAATCCGTTCTCAAACCTATTGGTCAGGATTACAACGGTCAAACACTCGACACAGATAAGGCAATGGTAAAACCGGTGCACATGGAACCAGCTGCTGGTGAAGAAATTGCCGAAACAATCGCTGTCATGGGCGGCGAGGATTGGGAAATGTGGATGGATGCCTTGGATGGCGCCGGACTTCTGGCCCAAGGGTGTAAAACGATCTCCTACACTTATATCGGTCCCAAACTCACCTGGCCGATTTATCGAGACGGAACAATTGGCAAGGCCAAAGAAGATTTAGAGCGGGCAGGAAAGTCTATAAACGAGCGACTTGAATCGCGCGGAGGCAGCGCCTACGTTGGGGTCATGAAAGCCATTGTTACCCAGTCGAGCTCTGCGATTCCGGTGGTGCCGCTGTACATTTCTCTTCTGTTTAAAATAATGAAAGAAGCGGGCACCCATGAAGGCCCCATCGAGCAAGTGCAACGCCTTTTTGCTACTCAGCTTTATAAAGACAGGGTACCAGAAACGGACGAGGCCGGCCGCATTCGGCTGGATGATCTCGAAATGCTGCCGGAAATCCAAGCTGAGGTTGATGAGAAGTGGGCAAAAATCAGCACGGAAAGCTTGCATGAGTTGACCGATTTCAAAGGGTACCAGAAAGAGTTTCTCAAGTTGTTTGGCTTCGGGCTTCCCGGCGTCGATTATGAGGCTGATGTTGATCCGTTTGTCATGTTTTCTTAGATTTAGCGATAATTGATGTCAAAAATAATATGAATGCGTGTTTAAAGCGGATTGAATCCATGGGTTGAAGATTGAAAAAAGTAAAAGTTAAGCGAGCTAAAAATACCCCCCTTGATCCCCTTCAAGGGGGGATTAAAAAAGCGGTGTTATCTCAAGGAGAGATTCAAAATATCGAATTCCACTCTCTAACCCCAGATCGATGGTCGGACTTCGAAAAACTTTTTGGTCCGCGCGGCGCCTGTGGCGGGTGCTGGTGCATGTGGTACCGTTTGAAACGTTCGGAGTTTGAAAAACAGAAAGGCGGAGGCAATAAAAAGGCAATGAAGACCCTTGTCGATGGCGGCAACGTTCCGGGAATCATGGCGTACAGGAGTGGGAAGCCCGTTGCCTGGTGCTCAGTCGCGCCCCGGCAGGAATTTTCTGCTTTGGAGCGTTCAAGAATATTAAAACCGGTAGACGACCAGCCCGTCTGGTCGATTATTTGTTTCTTTGTTGAAAAAAATCACCGCCGAAAGGGTTTCAATATTGCGCTTCTGAAGGCAGCCATCGATTTTGCAAAGCAACGCGGAGCTAAAATTCTGGAGGGTTATCCGGTAGAACCAAAGAAAAATCCAATGCCCGATGTTTTTGCTTTTTATGGACTCGCTTCTGCATTCAAAAAGGCTGGGTTTAAGGAGTGTTTGCGGCGCTCCGAAACGCGGCCGATCATGCGATACCTTATTACCGAATGATTAACATGAAGAAAATCGTTTTACTTTTGCTGATTTTATTCTCTTCCGTAATTTTATTTCTCAACTTGAATTCTAGAACTGCGCTATCTAAAGTGACGGAAAGGCAGCGCGGCGTCAGTTGGGTCGCCGGCTGGGAGTTGGTTGTCGAAGAGGATTTCGAGCCGCTTATAAAAAATAATATAAACTGGATTGTGCAAACGCCTTTTGGCTGGCAAAGTGAATTTAATTCACCCGCAATACGCATGGCCACGGGCGGCAGAGTCATGTGGGGTGAAAGGGATGCAGGACTTGAAATGACGACCCGTCTTGCCAAACAGCTCGGCATCAAAACCTTGCTCAAGCCCCATATTTGGATGCGGCCTTCCAGCACGGGTAAATGGCGAAGCGATATTGAAATGGGCAACGAAGAAGACTGGCAGAGCTGGTTTGAAGACTATCGGAAATTTATTTTACATTATGCCAAACTTGCACAAAAAAACAAGATCGAAGCGCTTTGTATCGGCACCGAGCTGCACCAGACCGCTGTTAAAAAAGAAAAAGAGTGGCGAAAGATCATTGCGCAAATCCGCCATGTTTATGATGGCAAACTGACGTACGCAGCTAATTGGTACAAAGAATTCGAAGAAATAAAATTCTGGAATGAGCTGGATTTTATCGGCATTCAAGCTTACTTTCCGCTTGCGAAAAAAGAGAATCCCACATTACAAGAGCTAAAAAACGGTTGGCTTTTGCATATGGAAGCCATAGAAGAAGTTAGCAAGAAATATAATAAACCGGTTGTATTTACTGAAATTGGTTATAGAAGCGACGCAAATGCAGCGATTAAACCCTGGGAATGGCCGGCTCGCCGGTCTCGGGAAGTGGCCAGCGATCGGGATTTGCAAACCCAGGTCAATTGTTATGAGGCATTTTTTCAAACTTTCTGGGAAAAAGAGTGGGTTGCCGGCGCCTATTTCTGGAAATGGTTTCCTAAACGCAGGAATAGTGACCATCACGATAAAAGATTTACTCCGCAGGGAAAGCCGGCCGAGCAGGTGATGGCGAAATGGTACAGCTTATCCAATAATCAACCAGCGAAAGCAAATTGAGAATTCTTTATATCTACCCGCACCCTGATGACGAGTCCTTCGGACCTGCCCGTGTCATGTTAAAGCAGCTCCGCCAGGGGCATGAAGTTTTTCTGCTCACGCTCACCCGTGGCGGGGCGACCAAGCAGCGATTCAAATACGATTATTCAGTTGAAGAAATGGGAAGCGTCCGGTTTGGAGAGATGCAGCGGGTAAATGAGGTTCTGGGCTTGAGCGGTATGACCATTCTCGATTTGCCCGACAGCGGATTAAAGGAAATGGATCCGCGCGAGATCGAAAAAGTTCTTGCTGATGAGGTCGAGAAAATTAAGCCCGCGGTACTGGTGTCATATGCAGTGCACGGCATCAGCGGATTTCATGATCATCTCGTGACCCACGCCGTTGTAAAGCGGGTTTTTGTCGAATTGAGAGAGAGCAAAAGTTATCTCAAACGGCTTGCATTGGTAACTGTGTCTGAAATAGAATCCAAAAAAAGCAAACATTTCCCACTGAGTTTTTCGACTACGGAAGAGATTGATTGCGTGGTTGAAGTAGATGAAGAGGATATCAAAAAATCTCACCTTGCTCTTGATTGTTACGTCACATTTCAGGAGACCATAGAAAAATCCGGCATCAAAGGGTTTATTGGCCGTGAAGCATCTTTTGAACTCTATCAGGAAAATTTCGACCCGCTATTACGCGATTTATTTGAACGGCTTCCGTAGAGAATTAACGATTTTTCAGCCGGAGTGCAGGGGTTTTAACAAAGTTCGGGTTATTTCAGGTTAACATTTCTTATTTTAGTAATGAGTCTTAATAGTCTAATCC
Source organism: Caldithrix sp. (assembly GCA_004356825.1). GTDB lineage: Bacteria > Zhuqueibacterota > Zhuqueibacteria > Oceanimicrobiales > Oceanimicrobiaceae > Oceanimicrobium. The sequence goes on along the minus strand of SMXC01000283.1, from coordinate 2,976 downwards.
GTAAATTTTACTTCTATGTCCAACCCACATTTTCCCGAGCGAGCCGCGGTCAAAATTGTTCGAGAAGAATATAACTTTACCACAACTGTCCGGCAACTCCCAAGCTACCGCGATCAAAATTTCCTGGTAAAGGAAAAAACAGGGAAGCAGTTTGTTCTCAAGATCACAAACGCCGAAGAGCAGAAAGAGGAACTTGATTTCCAGAACGAGGTTCTGGGATTTCTCGCCAAAAGCGACCCGCCGATAGTTTGTCCGCAAATTATCCCTACGATTTCAGGTGAGAAGATTACTGCCGTGACAAGCATGGATGGGTTAAGCCACTACGTTAGACTGTTGACTTACCTTCCCGGCGATCGACTGGTCGATATTAAAAGACATTCACCTGAGCTGCTCAGTTCTCTTGGCCGTTATTTGGGCCACATGGACAGAGCACTTACTAAGTTTTCGCACCCCGCCATGAATCGGAATCTTCCCTGGAACATGAAGCAGGCCGATGAGACCATCAAAAGCAGGCTCGACGATATTAAGAATTCAAAACAACGAAAGCTCGTTGAGAGATTTCTTCAGGAATTTGAGCAAAAGGTAGTTCCGGTTTTGCCCGATCTTCGCACCAGCGTGATTCATCACGATGCCAATGATTACAATGTTCTGGTTGAGGGCGGCCTGGACAAAAAGATAGTTGGGGTTATAGATTTTGGCGATGCAGTTCACACCTACACAGTTGCGGAAATTGCCATTGCTGCTGCCTATACAATGCTTGACAAGAAAGACCCGATTTCGGTAGCGGCACAAATTATCAAAGGTTACCACGAAGCGTTCCCCCTGACCGAACCCGAGCTGGAAATTTTGTACTATTTAATTTGCGTGCGGTTGTGCACCAGTGTTGCTATTTCCGCAAACCGGAGCAAAGTTGCTGCGGACAACGAATATCTCACAGTGAGCGAAAAACCTGCCTGGAACTTGCTCGAATATCTTTCAGCGGTGAATCCGCAATTTGCTCACACCACATTTCGAAACGCCTGCAGATTGTCTCCTTGCCCGAAGTCCGCGAAAGTTGTTAAATGGCTTAAGGATCATAAGCGCAACATCGGGCCGGTCTGCAGGTATGATTTAAAAACTGAGTCCATTTTAGTTTTTGATTTAAGCGTCGGAAGTCTCGACATTCATAATCCAAAACAAATCGAAAATGTAAATGATTTCACCAAATTACTTTTTAGCCAGATGGAAGCAGAAAAGGCTAAGGTGGGCATCGGCAGATACAATGAAGCTCGCTTACTCTACGCCGGCGAACAATTCAAATCCGAGGACGGTGATTCGAATGAACAGCGGACGATTCATTTGGGCATCGATCTTTTTATGGAGGCCGGCGAACCCATCTTAGCACCTTTGCCGGGGACGATCCACAGTTTTGCCAACAACAAAATGCCACTCGACTACGGTCCAACTCTCATTTTGCAGCACCAAATAGGGCAGACGAGTGAGAGTTTTTTTACCCTGTACGGGCACCTCAGTTTAGATTCGCTCGATGGGCTGTATGAAGGCATGTCGATTAAAAAGGGTGAACAAATTGCCAAACTTGGAACGACAGAAATCAATGGCGGTTGGCCACCGCATTTGCATTTTCAGATTATCAGCGACATGCTTGACAAGAAAGGCGATTTCCCGGGAGTCGCTGCGCCAGGTCAGCGAGATGTTTGGCTGAGTATCTGTTCCGATCCGAACCTTATATTGGGAATTCCCGAAGACAACTTTCCTCCAGCTGGCTTAAGCAAAGATGAAATCCTTCAAACCAGAAAAGCAAATTTCAGCAAGACGCTGAGTCTCTCTTATCAAAAGCCGCTCAAAATTGGCCGCGGCTGGATGCAGTATCTTTACGATGACGAAGGACGCAGATATCTGGATGCAGTTAATAATGTTCCTCACGTCGGTCACTCACATCCGCGGGTGGTCAAAGCTGCACGGGAGCAAATGGCGGTCCTGAACACCAACACCCGCTATCTTCACGATAATTTGGTTAGGTACTGGCAGCGGCTTTGTGAAAAACTGCCCGGGCCGCTCAATGTTTGTTTCTTCGTTAACTCCGGCAGTGAAGCGAATGACCTCGCCTTGCGTTTAGCAAAAGCTCACACAAAGGCTGCAGAAATAATTGTCATCGATGGCGCTTATCATGGTAATCTCAATTCGCTTATCGAAATCAGCCCTTACAAATTCGATGGACGTGGCGGTTCAGGTGCGCCCCAATATGTGCACAAGATCATTATGCCGGATGTCTATCGCGGACCCTTCAAAGCCGATGATTCCCGGGCCGGTGAAAAATATGCACAATACGTCCTGGAAGAGATTGAGAAAATTCAAAAGGAAAACAAAAATGTAGCCGCATTCATTTGCGAATCTCTTCTGGGCTGCGGCGGCCAAATTGTCCTGCCTGAGAATTATCTCAAAAATGCATACCGGCAGGTTAGAGACGCTGGCGGCATCTGCATTGCTGATGAAGTGCAAGTTGGATTTGGCAGAGTCGGCAGCCACTTCTGGGGTTTTGAAACACAGGAAGTCGTTCCGGATATTGTTACACTGGGCAAGCCGATTGGCAACGGCCACCCGTTGGCAGCGGTGGTTACGACGCCGGAAATCGCCGCCTCTTTTGAAACCGGTATGGAATATTTCAATACTTTTGGCGGCAACCCGGTTTCCTGCGCCGTTGGCCTGGCCGTTTTGGATGTCATTGTAGAAGAGAATCTGCAGGACAACGCACACAAAGTCGGGACTTATTTGAAAAAAAGTCTGGAGAAACTAAAGGACAAACATTCATTGATTGGCGACGTCAGGGGGCTTGGACTTTTTCTCGGCATTGAGCTTGTCCGCGATCATAACAATTTGGAGCCGGCTGCGAAAGAAGCTTCTTATCTAATCGAAAGAATGAAGGATTGCGGAATCCTGCTCAGTACGGACGGGCCTTTGCACAACGTGATTAAGATT
>SMXC01000282.1 GCA_004356825.1 Caldithrix sp. | reverse complement strand
GGTGCTTTTATAGCCGGCAGCAACACGGTGAGTAACTTGATGTTCAGTCTTTTTCAATATAGCGTTGCCAAAAGCCTGTCTATCTCCGGTGCATTTGTGGTTGCTCTGCAATCGGTGGGCGCCGCTGCCGGAAATATGGTAGCGATTCACAACGTTGTAGCCGCTTCCGCAACCGTGGGGCTGCTCGGCCAGGAAGGCCCGGTGCTAAGAAAAACCATCTTGCCCACAATCTATTACCTAGTCATTGTCGGTATTCTGGGCCTGGTTGGTATTTATGTTTTGGAAATTTCCGACCCTCTCATGGGTTCTCAAATTCCCAATTAGGGCATGATTAATTTTGGCAATCTAATTGTGAAACGAGCTCTTTGTTTGCGCTGATTAAATGCTCGATCGATTTGTCCGAAATAGTTACGTCGCTTTCAAACGGCTGAATAAAACTCAGCAGACCAAATATTTGAGTTAGCTTGTAATTAATGCCCAGATAGTAAAAAGTGGCCAGACGCGACTCGACAGCAACGTTTGCCGGTATATGGTTTTCGATTATCTTTCGCTCATGGTCGGAAATTTTCCGATGGGAGGAATAGAGGAGGGTATTGGTTTCTTGACTATATTTGACTTGCAGCATCAAGTCACTGTTCGCGTAATAAAATACTCCGGTCATAGGTACCTGTTCTATTTTTGGTTGCGATTTTTTTGAATGATGGCTTACCTAACACAAACAATGTGCCACTATTTTTTAAAGTTACTTGAAAAGCCAACCATAATAAATACATAATTTTACGGGTGCGCAGCAATGGTGTCTGTTGTCGAATCCTGTGTGTTTTTTTGATTCAATTGCATCGGATGAGGCATTATTGCCATAAGTCTTTGAAAGCTTTGAATGAAGAAGCGCCTTTTGAAAATCACCAAAAAGGTATTTTCACCTCATTGATCTCCTGGCCTTTCGCGCTTTGGCTTTTGGCAATTAGCTTTAGGGGTTAATAAAATTCAATTCGTTAGAATGGTTATTATAAACCAGCCGGCTGGTAAAATGATATTCACGAGGTAAATTCAAAAAAATAAAATACCAATGGCCAATGGCGAAACGCGCATTTTTAGGTTTGAGAAAGTTGTTTTAATCCACCAACTTTACTATAAAAATTAACCGAACATGGGTCACTTTTAACAAACAAGCAGATAAAAAATGAAAAAAAAAGAAAAGCCCCCAAAAGCCGACAAAAAATCCCTGGCGACGCTAAAACATGCTCTCAAAACCATTGTCTGGCCCAGGAGAAAACTTTTGCTGGTCGGCCTGGTTTTGATAATTATCAACCGTGTGGCCGGAATGGCGTTGCCCGGTGCGACCAAATTTTTAATCGATGATGTGATTGCCAATGGGGATACTTCGCTGCTTAAGCTGTTGTTAGGCGGCGTTTTAGGTGCTCTGGTAATCCAGACCGTGACTTCCTACGCACTAACCCGTTTACTCAGCGTTGAAGCCCAGCATTTGATCTCCATCCTTCGCAGTAAGGTTCAGAAACATATTATCTATCTTCCCGTGCGCTTTTTTGACAATACCAAGTCAGGCGAGCTGGTCTCGCGCATCATGTCCGATGTCGAAGGCGTGCGAAATTTGGTGGGCACCGGGTTGGTACAGCTCTTTGGCGGCATCTTAACTGCCATCATAGCGTTCTTCATTTTGATTCAACTCAATGCGTCTTTGACACTTTACACACTTGCACCCCTTGTGCTGTTTGGACTGATTTCTTTGAAGGCTTTTGGCTACATAAGACCGGTTTTCCGCGAGCGTGGGAAAATCAATGCAGACGTGACCGGCCGCTTGACCGAGTCGCTTGGCGGCATCCGGGTGATCAAAGGATTTAATGCCGAAAAGCATGAGATCAGCATCTTTGAAAAAGGCGTTCACCGAATTTTTGAAAACGTAAAAAAATCATTGACCGTTACCAGTTTAATCACCGCCATCGGCACGCTGCTGATAGGGTCCGCTACCGTTGGCCTCATGTGGATAGGCGGTTTCATGATAATCGAGGGTAACATGACGGTGGGTGATCTTTTTGCGTTTATCGCCTTCCTGGCCTTTCTGATTGCACCGTTTGTGCAAATGGGCAACATAGGCAGTCAGATTACCGAATCGCTGGCGGGCCTGGATCGCACGGAAGAAATTCTCAGAGAAGCTCCGGAAAGCGACGACAAATTAAGAATAAACAATCTGAATAATTTCCTGGGGAACGTATCCTTTAAAGATGTCACTTTTTCTTATGATGACGGCAACAAAGTCCTCAAAAATATCACCTTCGAGGCGCCGGCCGGAAGCGTGACCGCCCTTGTCGGCAGCTCGGGCTCCGGTAAAACTACCATTGCCGGACTGGCCGCATCTTTTCTCACGCCGGATCAGGGCACCGTTCTGGTGGACGGAATTGATCTTGCCACTGTGACCCTCGACAGCTACCGCTCACGGCTTGGAGTCGTTTTGCAAGACGACTTTCTCTATGAAGGCACCATTCGCGAAAACATCCTCTTTGCAAAACCGGAAGCCACAGAATCTGAGATTTTAGACGCGGTTGAGGCTGCTCATGTCAAAGAATTTACCGATAGATTTGACGATGGCCTCGACACCCTCATCGGCGAGCGCGGCGTCAAACTCTCCGGCGGTCAACGCCAGCGCGTTGCCATTGCCCGGGCGCTTTTAGCCAACCCCAAAATCCTCATCCTCGACGAAGCCACTTCCAATCTCGACACCGAAAGCGAGCTTTACATTCAGGAGAGTTTAGGCCGTTTGTTGAAAGGGCGAACCACTTTTGTGATCGCGCATCGTTTAAGCACGATTCGCAAGGCTGACCAAATTCTCGTCATTGAAGACGGCGAAATTGCCGAGCGCGGCACACACGATGAGCTGATTAAGAAAGAAGGACGGTATTATCAGCTCTATACTTATCAGGCGCGGATTTAAACTCGAGTGTTTCCCCCTGACATTTTTTGAATAGCCTGATAACTTAATTTAGAACTCACCTCAATAACTCTTGGGTGGATGCGGATTAGAAGAACGTTTGGCAATATGAAAAAACAAGAATGGCAAGATATAGGAATAAGAAATGTTCACAAAAATGCCTATCATAGAAAACTCAGTTACCTATCTGGAGGAAAAGTGACTCTTGTTCCTTGTAGGAATTTGGTACCTAGTGTGTATGGCTAATTCACGGCCAACTGCCTGACGTGTGCGCGGATGAATCGTGGGGCACAACTGCAACCCAGTTCATAGCGACCCGTATAACACGGTTCTTTGTTTTTTTTGCATTTTGTTGATTGTGCACCATCGATTCAATCCGCTTGTTAATCCGTCGCGAAAGGGACTGAAGTGCATTTATGCGATGGGCGTTTGCAGCTAGTCTGCTTTCGCATCCGTGCACACGTTGGCTGGACGGTTAATTTCGGTCGTTCCTCGGCCGCAAAGTGGATCTACTATTTGCTTGCGATGTTTTTTCCTCTTGGTTGTATTTTAACTCTGTTTTTTTACTCTACTTATGATGCAAGCAACTCATTGATGGCCCTTTATTTTTCAATCCTGGAATTTAACCCGACAATGATCCTGTTTTGGGAATTAGCAATGCTTTCAATATAACAACGTGATTGGCCATGAGAAAACTATCTACGATGTTCACATTTATCGCGCTCTTAGTTACCATTCAAGTTTTAGCCCAGGAACTTGAGTCAAAGTCCAACTTTCATGAATTAACACCCTCTGCTGAGACTATTGTCTGGGGCTATTATTCGGCTGATACGGAACCGGTACTACGTATCAAAATCCGGCGATCTAAGATACACACATTAATTTCAAATACCCCAGGCAGACTCGAAGCGATGGGTATTGAACCCGACCAAATTGAACCGGAACTTAGAAATATTCAAAATGTCCGGAATCGGGGTCCCGGACCGCACATTCTAACCGGACCCATCTTTTGTTGAGGATGCTGAGCCTGGAGACGTGTTAGAAGTTCGTATCCAGTCAATAGAGCTGCCAATTTCATATGGCTACAACTTAATAGCAAGAAACGGCTTTCTTTCGGATGAAATCTTTGTACGAGGCGCAAGGATCATCAAATTAAACAGAGAGAAAGGGGTTGCCCACTTTGCTCATGGAATCGAAATTCCGCTACGACCATTTTCCGGGAGTATGGGCGTGGCGCCGCCCAAAGAGGCTGGACGAATCAGCAGTGCACCGCCCTGGATCCATGCTGGTAATCTGGACAATAAAGAATTAGTTGCAGGCACAACCTTATTTATCCCGATCCATGTTAAAGGGGCTCTTTTTCAGGTTGGAGACGGTCATGCCGCACACGGTAACGGCGAGGTAGATTTGACAGCGATTGAGACCTCCTTGATTGGGGTCTTTCAGTTTATTGTGCACGAGGATATGAGCCTGACCTGGCCTCGTGTGGAAACCCGAACGCATGTCATCACAATGGGAATGGATAGAGACCTTACCACAGCAACCAAAATCGCAGTTCGAGAGATGATAAGCTATCTTGAGTCGGCACAAAATCTGTCCCAGGAAGAGGCCTACAGGCTTACCGGTATAGCCGTTGATTTAAGCATCACTCAACTAGTCGATGGTAACAAAGGCGTTCATGCTATGCTGCCTAAGGAAATATTCGTTTCGAATAAAAAGCATTGAAAACTTACTTCAAATATCTAACGCAGGTGGATGCCAACGTTAGCGCACAGGCAAAAAATTGAAAAATACCATGTAGTTTTATAGTCGTTCTTTGATAAAACTCAGTACCTGACAGAAAAATCAGTGCGTCCCACAAAACCGTTTCACTTCTTTTTAGCCTTGGTTTTGTTTTAAGGATTCCTTGCCTTCCTGCGATAGTCACCTCCCTTATCAAATATAATCTTCACGACCAACAACTGCCTTGCTTTCAACTCTTTTTGCTTTCTCCCATAAAACCGATTGTTTGTTTCTGATAAAACGAATAAAACCAATAAGTGCGGCGAAGTTCATCATCGAAAAATAGTAGGGTGCAAACAGTAATTTTACTCGTAACTTCTTCTTTTTGAGATGCCAACCCAAAATGGACAGCAGATAAAACATCGACTGCGCAACAAACAAAAACGTATAATTGCCACCGATTTTCAGCATTAATATACAGTTGATTGGAAGAAGCGCCAGCAGAACGAAAGGATTGACTACCCAGCGCAAGACCCGATGCGAAAAATATTGGAAACTGAGAATCCCGTATCTAAAAGGATTGAGCAACTCTTTGAGTCGAAGCACCGATTGAAAGCCGCCCGCACAAATTCGAACTTTTCGCGTGAATTCTTCTTTCATTGAAAAACATGGCTCTTCGATGGCATAGGCATTTGGTTCATACATTACCCGATACCCTTTTTGAGCAATGCGCAGAGAGATAATAAAATCGTCAAGAATGGTGTCGGCATCCACTGCATTGAATAGGTCGGTGCGGATGGAAAATATCTCGCCGGCGGCTCCGACGACAGAATAGAGATCCGAATCCAGTTTCTTAAGAAAAGATTCGTATTTCCAATACAGTCCTTCGCCCGCGCCGCTTGCGCTATCTTTTGCAGTCTGCTTTATCCTCTTTTCACCCGCCACAGCGCCAACCTTTGGATTTTGGTAGTGTTTCGTTATTTCCCAAATAGCTGACTTATTCAACAGGGTATTGGCGTCAGAGAATACCACAATCGGTGTTTGCACATGGCGCATGGCGCGATTGATCGCGGCAATTTTGCCTTGCCGTTTGTCCTGATGCAATACTTCGATGCCATCAAATCGCTTCAGCAAATCAGGGGTGCCGTCATCAGAGCCGTCGGTTACAAACATGACCTGCAGTTTGTTTTCAGGATATTCCAGGGCAAGGGTATTCTGCACTTTCTCGGAGATACAATCTATTTCATTATAAGCAGCGATGAGTATGGTTGCATTGGGAAGTGATCCCTGCTTTATCAAATTGGGTCTTTCTTTTTTCCGGTTGAAAAGGTTGCGCACTCTCAGAATGCCGTATACAATCATTCCATATCCAACGTAAGAATAGAAAAGCAGAGCAATGCTAATCCAAAAAATCGTTTCTATATAATTCATCAAATGCCGTTTCTCACCTTTTTCTGATTATTTTTTTTATCGTTTGATAGCATTTAAACAGCCGTTCATGTTTCGTTATATCCAAAACTGTTTTTAAATCTCTCCCTTTACTTCCGATCCAAATACCGCCCCACATTATCTGACAACTTCTATGATCATCCGAAAACAAGACTGCGTTTTTAAAGGACTGAAATGGTTCATGATAATACTTCCGATTCGCATCATGAAGCACAACAACTCCATCATCATTAATTATCTCAAGCGCTTTTTTTAAACACTCTCTTCTGGCTCGCCCATCAATGAAAATAAAATCAAATTTACCCAGTTTAGTCGGGTATTCCAGATATTGTTTTAAATCTTCATAAGCGCCATCATTCTCAGGATCGGTCCAGGGAAAATGATCTGGCGAGATGTGAATAATCTCTACCTTCGGATTCTTGTTGATTCGCCTGATCAAATTAGCCCATTCTTCATTATGCTCAACCGCATACCATTCAGCAGTGTTTTTAAGTCTATTCGGGAAATGGAGTGTGCTGTAACCTGCTCCCCATTCCAAAACCTTCTCCGGCTGCAGCTTCTCCAAAACCTCTGAAATGAGATCCAGTTCTTTGTATTCCATCCAGGGTTTATCTCGTTTGGTTAATGGCAATTGTTCAACAACTATATCGCGAAGCTCCCGGTATAATTGATGAAATAGAGTTAGTATGAGTATGGCATAACTTTTACTGCTCATCAGGCCATGTTTAATTCGTCCCATTTTATATATTCCCATTTTATCTGGTTTTTACTCAAATATATTCTTTAAATCTCTTTATCTCTTTCCATGCTCGGCTGACAAATGCCTTAACCAGTCCGCCATTGGTAAATAGGCGACGGGAGTCAGTCCACACGCGAGCGTCATCTTCATGAAGCACTGTGATACCTCCTTTTTGTGCCAGGTGAAACGTTAGACGGCCATCGGAACCGCGCTTCATAGCCGGATCAAACCCGCCAACTTCCAGCGCCCAATCTCTTCTGAAACCGAGGCTGGCCGCCATGGCATTCAGGTGTAATTTTTTACGACCGCGAATTTTGAAACTGATTTCCGCGAACCATTCGTATATCGCGATAGAAATACGGGACGAGTTTTTCGGCGGAATAAATGAGTGCCTGCCGTAAACCACGGCCACATCAGGCTGCTCTAAAGATTGAACCAGTGTTTCCACCCAGTTTTCAGGATACAGTGAATCTCCATCCGCACAAAGAATGTATTTCCCTCTGGCTTTTTCCAAACCCGCCTGTCTCGCCCAAGGAATGCCCTGTCTTGGTTCAAAAAACGATTGCACACCACAGCGGTCTAAGACAGCCTGGGTGCCGTCCGTTGAATTATTATTCACAACAATCACTTCAAAGGAATAGTCTGTCTTTTGGGCGGCCAGGGAGGATAATGTCCGGGCAATATTTTTTTCTTCATTCCAAACGGGAATAACGATGGAAGCTATGGAATTGTTTGAATTCAATTTTTTCATTCCAAATACAATTGTGGAAACGACACTATTTGATAATTCATCCGCATTTTCATATTCAAACTGATGCTTATTAACCCAGGACGGAACACGGAACTGAAGCATGACTCATCTCCATTTTAGATACTTTTTTGATTGAATGTCTCTATTCCGGAATCCTGCAATAATTCCTTTACAGTAGGCCATTACTAAATCAATTCTTTTTTTCGAAAGAAATCGAATGAGATTTATTGACAAAGAAACCCCTAGTAGATAATGTATAAAAAACAAGTGCTGCCAAAACCCGGTGTGAATTCGACTCAGGTAAATTCGATTGCGGTTCATCAAAAACACACGTAATGGGTTGTCCTTTTTAACGGTCATGGATTCTTTATGCAGTACTAATGATTTCGGCATGAAATAAATTGAATATCCCAACTTTCTGATAGAGAGGCTCCAATCGATTTCTTCGTAGTATGCAAAGAAATGCTCATTCAACAAACCGACTTTTTCCACGACGCAGCGCTTTACCAGAAGTGCGGCGCCGTGTAATAGCGTTGTTTCAACAGCCTCACCAAAGCGCCCGTCATCTTTTTGCATCCAGCCACGCCAACTTATCCGCCCACGGGTAAGATCAATTTTCCCACCGCCGGCATATTGAATCGTGTCCGGGTGATCATAATAAACGATCTTTGGACTTACGGCGCCGATTTCGGTATCGGACTCTGCCAGGTGAATCATCGGATCTATAAAATCAGGCGCTACTTCAGTATCATTGTTGAGCAGAAGGAAGTAATTGCCAGTAGCGGCAAGCATGCCTGCATTGTTGCCACCCGTGTACCCCAAATTTCTTCCATTTTCGATTATTCGAATTTCAGGAAACTCAGCCCGAAGCCGTTCCACTGAGCCATCACAAGAGCCGTTATCGACCACAATAATTTCTGTGTTAGGATAGCTTATCTGATTTAGAGATTTCAAACAGCTCGCAGTCAGTGCTGCCTGCATCCAATTCACCAAAATGATAGATACTTTCGGCAGCCTGTTTTCAATCATCTTGTTTACTGTGTATTTCACCCCTTCTTCCCGATAACCATCATGGCATTCCCAAAAAAATTGTGTGAAAGCAGGTTGTCACACAAGACCATCGCTTTTAGAAGTGGCAAAAACAGCAGTTGTAATACCGGATTTACTTTTTTTGTGAGGAAGCCGATTTCCCAGGCAAGTCGTGCAGTTAATCCGTCACTGTAAGAAGCGTGAATAACTTCAAATCCCGCGTCAATCATACGCAGGCGTAACTCGTCTAACTTGTAAATCTGTCCCACGTGCTCGCGTTCCAGCCATTGTTCATGCTGTTTAAAGAAGCGGGCAGGTAAGATTGTCCTCTGAATCTTGCTAGGCATTTTGACCAAGAAAATGCCGCCTGAGTTCAAGCGCTGGTAGCTTTCACGGAAAGGCATTTCTCCGGGAAGAATATGCTCAAAAACATCGATGCTGTAAATAAAATCAAAGTGTTCGGCTTTCGAGTGGTTATCAATTTTGCCGAGAAAAGTGATCACGTTTCTTATGTTCATTGCTTGTCTTGTTTGGGAAATCGTTTCAATAGCTTGCGGCGAAATATCGAGCGCTGTAATATTGGCCTGCTTCCAAGCGTTTGCTAGCATAAAAGTATATTCACCCTGCCCGCAGCCGAGATCCAAAATATTCTTAAATTCCTGCAAAGGGAGTTTACGAATCGCTTTCAGAAAAACTTTTGCTCGCGCATAGTTACCAATATTAGTGTAGCCAAAAATGGTGTAAATTATTTTTGATAATCTTGGAAAATTCCGCATTTTTTTGCTGGAAATGGTTTGCGAATAGCCGAATCTAAATTTTGTTAAATGGCTAGGACTAGCCGATTTGTAAACTGATGCAAAGCTCATATAAGGACCTCCTTTAGGCTGCCATTCTTGTTACCCGGGATTTGCTGGTATTTTCATATATTTGTAAAACTTGTTCAGCCGTATTCTGCCAGGAAAAACGTTCGGCTTGTCGAAACCCCTTTCGAATCATTCGTTGCCGGAGATTGTTGTGCGAAAGCATGGCACCGATATCATTGGCAAGCAGCAAAGCATCTTTGGGGTCCACCAAAAGCGCGGCATCGCCTGCCACTTCCGGCATGGATGATGTGTTCGATGCAATAACCGGCACGCCGCACGCCATTGCTTCCAGAACAGGTAAACCGAAACTTTCCCGCAGAGATGGATAGAGAAACAGGTCGCTCAAATTGTAAACTGCCGGCAAATCCCGGTTGGGGATATAACCCGGTAGAACAATATGTTCTTGTAAGCCAGGTAGATTTAATTCTTTTAAAACCTCTGACAAATATTTCTGCTTTAAATCTACAATAACCAGTTGAATTACAGTTTCGCTGTTTTCGACAAAGATTGAATACGCAAGGAGAACGCCTTTTAAATTTTTCTTCAGGTCCGTATTGCCGAGAAACAGGATGAATTTTTTCGGTAATCGATATTTTTCTTTAATGTTGATAAGCTCTCTTTTATTCTGAATTTGCTTAAAACGCCGACTAACTCCATTATAAACCACTTTTAATTTTCCCTGTGGCAATGGTAAGGTTTTGAGTATCTGCTCTCTTTCATAGTTGGACACGGTGATAATCATCTGGCATCTTTGTGCCACGGTTGGGACGATAGCTTTCCGATATTGATTGCCAAACCGCTGGTACCAGTTCTTGCTGCTACCGGTTGTTTGCGGTTTTTCCAGAAAGATGACATCATGCAGCGTTAAAATTTGTGGTATCGAACTCCAGATTGGCGCTGTGTTGCTGGTGCAGTGCAGAATATCCACTCGCTCTTTCGCGGCAATTCGCGGCAGCGCCCACTGTTCCCAGGCTGGATAGGCAAGAGATGAGAAAGCCTGAATTTTGAAATTTGCTATTTCCTCAATGCAGATATCGCTGTCTGGCTGAATAAAAATAACATACTCATTTCGCCGATCAATTTGCTGGAGACCGTGGATGAGCTCTAACGTGACAAAATCCATCCCATGTTTATTTTTACGAAATAGTCGTTGTCCTTCGATGCCGATTTTCATGTTTTCTACCTTTCTTTGTTCAAATTGATTATGCATCTTTTCCTTACAGGTACATGCTTTTTACTTCTGGCTTATCTTAAAGCATGAATAATGCCAGCAAATAAACAGGCTTCTCAAATTATTGAAAATAAGCTCTTTAAAGAGTGTGTTTGTAAATCTTGTTTGGGTTGGCTTGGATAAAAAATTGAGAAAAGTATTTACAAAATGCGACGATTTCTCATTTTTTCATTCAGAACTTTGTCTGCACCAAGGCAGCGATTTCTTCGAAACACTTCCCTCGTGGCGCAGCCAGAAAATCATGAGATCTGATTGCCGAAGTTTTATTGCTCTCGATTTATTTTAAACCCATTTTGACCAGACACTTAGGTGTGCTGAAAAAACCATAATCAAGGCTATCCAAATATTTTATGATTTCTTCTTGATAAAATGAGTTTGAAGGATCATTCAATTCAAAAAGAATGGCATCGATCTGATGATTTCTTAGGTATGTTTCCGCACCTTTCAAGACATTCAACTCGAAACCTTCAACATCCAGTTTCATCAAACGTATTTTAGTGATCGATTCCTGTTCAAGAATTCTCGATAGCGGCCTAACGCGGACTCTGTACTCACGTATTTGATCAATACCCAAATCCTTATTCCAGTTCAAAGTACCCATGCCCATATTCCTGGCAGGCACACGGAGAATATGGACGCTTTCACGCTCCCCTAATCCAATAGGATGTAAACATACATTGGAGAGACAGTTTCTTTTAATGACTTGCTCTAAAATATCTTGACGGTCGAAGTTCGGTTCAAATGCATGCACGGCGCCTTTGCTGCCTGCAAGAAAAGATAGCCACATTGTCACCAGGCCTAAATTGGCGCCAACATCAAGCACTGTGTCGCCATTCTTGACAAGTTTCGAGCAAATCCAGGTCACTTTGCGATCCAAATCACCAGCATAATACGCTGAACGGCCCACATGGTCATCCAAGGGGGCCAATACCTCTCCACCCGGAACGCGCGTCCAGATACGCTCTTCACTTTTCCCGGCAATAGACTGAACAAATGGGTGGGTTTGCTAGTGTACCGCAGCCACTGTAAAATGGATATCTTCGCAAAAGCAAAGACATGGCTTTTTGTCTCAATGTTGGCATTTCTTACCTCCCTTATTACGACTCTAACCTTTCTTCAATATCAGTGCGGTCGAGTAATTCCGGTTTTACAATGAATTGATTACAAGGACTGCTAAGAGAAGACCGTCTTTACTAGCCTACCATAAATCTCATGTTCAGTGAGAAATTTTTTATTGTTTGCTTTTTGATTCTGGCTTTCTTTAATGCATAAATAATGCCAACACAAATAACAGGTCGCACAGATCATTGAAAATAAAAGAGTTAATAGTGTTATTGTAATTTTTATTTTATTAAGCTGTTTATAAAAACTGAGACTGGCATTTGCAAAATGTGACTATTTCTCATTTTGCCCTAGGCAGGCTGGTTGGAAGAATTAAGGCTGGAAGAACAATCGCACATACAGGTAGGCAATCGTTTCACACATCACGACTCGCACTCCCCTGCTAGACTGCCACCATTTGTCAGGCTTATAACTCTGATCGGGGATGGCGATAATCCCAACTTCAAAGTCATCCCCTAACCCTTTCTGAAAAAGCAGCCGGCCGCGTCTTGCATGACAACCCATGGAAATCAGATTGATTTTTCGAATTGTTGTGGTTGAAATCACGAGCCACTTTTTTAGAGCCTGTGCAGATGAGTAAGTCCGATTTTGCAATGAATTGATCCCAGGAACAGACACAATTTGTAATGAATCGAATCCCATTTTTTTTAACGTGTTTTCCATGGCTTCCGCTGATATCTTGTAGTTTGAGAGATAGCTGCCTGTTGGAAGTGCGCCCCCTGTGGTCAGTAATAATTTATAGTTCTGATTTGAAAACATTTCCACCGCGGAATCTAACGCAAAATCCGGCAGTAATCCATCCAAAACCATAATATGGCTTTGT
>SMXC01000281.1 GCA_004356825.1 Caldithrix sp. | reverse complement strand
TAAAGTTTAATGTTTTTATTATGTTTAGGAAGGTATGACTGTTGACCCCCAGTCAAGTGCGCTAACCGGACTGCGCCACGCCCCGAATGTATTTATGTCGGACCTTCTAATAGGTCAATAATTTCCTTCAAACTAATTTTTATTTCTTCTAACAGACTTTTCTGTTTGTCATTTTTGGCCTCCTCCTCAAACTCCTCACTTTCCTGTCCAAACTGTAGTTGCTTGCGTGCCCCTTCTATAGTAAATTTATTTTCATAAAGCAACTTTTTAATTATCAGAATGTGCTCAACATCACTGCTTCGATAAATTCGTTTACCTGCTCTATTTTTTGAAGGTCGGAGGCTTGGAAACTCACTCTCCCAATACCTTAACACGTAGGGTTTCAGCAAAGTCAGTGCACTGACCTCGCTTATAGAATAGTAGAGCTTTTTTATTTTTGGTTTTTCCATGGGAAGTTCAGCAAGATCGAGAAAACGCCATTTCCCCTATTCCCAGAAAGAAATATACAAGATTAAAGTAATTAATCAAGCAATATTTAAATAGATTTGAAATAGCGTAATAAAATAGAGCCCTGAGAGCAAAAAGTTATGAACTTCTGTTTAACATCGTCCAAATGCGACAGGCGACTATTCTGGAGTTTAAGTTGGAAAAGCTTAAACGGCTCTGCAAGGTAAACTCCGCGTCTAAAGATTGCGTAGGGAAAATTTTGATCATGTGGATAATTATAGCCTAATGTGCATCCACACAAGTAGCCAGCCTCCTTTACTTTCTCTAGCACGCGTTCGTTATATTTGCCAAAAGGATAAGAAATAATATTTATGGGTTTTTGCAGCTTGTCTTCTAAAATACTTTTTGAGGTATTTACCTCATACCGGACTTGACTGTCCGAGAGTGCTTTCAAATTAGGATGGCTGACGGTGTGAGATCCTACCTCCCACCCCTTAGATGCTAAAGTATTGATTTGTTGCCAGTTACAATGCCCTAAGCCTTTTTTAAGAAAGTTATAATCCCAACGATTCGGCTTGCCAACAAACTGAGTTATCACAAAAATACTGGCTTTGAAATTGTATTTGGTGAGAAGTGGGAACGCGTATTCAAAAACCGAAGCATATGCGTCATCAAATGTGAAAATTACCTTCTTCCCGTAAATGTTTTTCTTGCTTATATAATCATGCAGTGAGATTGACTCATAACCCAGGTCAACCAAATATTTGAGCTGAGCTTCAAACTTTCTGGGCGTTATATACGTGACGCTAAAATCGAAGGTTTTTTGAATTTTATGATAGGCAAGGATGGGGATGAATGTCATATGTCTTTTTACTGGACGATCTCTGCAAGAGGCGTGTAAGGCAAGTTGAACTCGTCAGCAACACTCTTGTAGGTAATTTTCCCAGAGGCTATATTCACTCCTTTTGCGATTTCTCTGTTGGATTTCGCAATCTGCGGAAAACCTTCGTTGGCAATTTGAAGCGCATATGGCAGTGTCGCGTTCGTTAATGCTTTTGTTGAAGTCATAGGAACAGCGCCGGGCATGTTAGCTACACCATAGTGAATAACACCTTCAATTTCATAAATCGGTTCTTCATGAGTTGTCGGTCTAATTGTTTCAACACAGCCCCCCTGATCGACGGCAACATCGGCGATGACTGTGCCTTTTTTCATGATTTTCAACATGTCCCGGGTAATTAAACTGGGGGCCTTGGCTCCTGGAATAAGAACAGCTCCAATAACCAAATCTGCTTCTGAGATTGCCCGGCGGATGTTTGCTGGGTTCGACATGACAGTAATAACATTTTTAGGCATTACATCGTCGAGATATCTTAGTCGTTCCAAATCAATATCCAAAATTTGTACTCTCGCTCCAAGTCCCGCAGCGATTTTTGCAGCGTTTGTGCCAACAATACCACCGCCCAGGATGACGACACTAGCGGGCTCGACACCTGGTACGCCGCCCAATAATATGCCCTTTCCACCGTGTAATTTTTCCAAATATCTGGCGCCCTCTTGAATAGCCATGCGACCCGCGACTTCACTCATCGGAATGAGGAGTGGTAGCTGACCCGCATCGTTTTGTACCGTTTCATATGCAATCGCGATGCATTTGGAGTCGACAATCGCATTGGTTAATCCTCGTGAAGCTGCGAAGTGAAAATACGTAAATACGATCTGATTCTCACAAATAAGACCGTATTCCTCAGGCAGTGGTTCTTTTACCTTCATAATCATGTCGCTCTTCTCGAAAATCTGGGCCGAATCCTGCGCTATTCTGGCACCAGCGTCTGTGTAATCCTTATCTGTAAAGCCGCTACCTATGCCAGCGGCTTTTTCGATTATCACGTCATGTCCACAATTTTTTAAAATTTCCACTCCTGCCGGAATTAAGGCAACCCTGTTCTCATTTGTTTTTATTTCTTTCGGTACACCCACCCGCATTTAGGATTCCTCCGCTTTAGGGCCCCGCGACTCGGGTTTCAGAATCGTTGTATAAATTCTATCGTTAGTAAAGAGTTCGTTAGCGATATCCAAAATGTCTTCTTTAGAAACTTTTTCTATCTCATTCAAAGTATCATCCAGAGTAAAGTGTTTTTCTAAGTAGAGTTCCATCTTGGCTAAACGATTCATACGACTAGAGGTGCTTTCGAGACCCAACATCAAGTTACCCTTAAGCTGAGACTTGGTTCGATCGAGCTCTGAATCGCTAATAGATTCCTCCATCAATTGCTCGAGTTCTCTGTTGATTAAATCAATTGAGTCATCAACTTTGTTCTTGTCTGTGCCAATATAGATTCCAAAAAGTCCGGTATCATATAAAAAGTCAATGAAGGAGTAGACAGAATATGCGATACCATGTTTTTCCCGAATATTTTGAAATAAGCGAGAACTCATTCCGGAACCGAGCAAAGTATTTAGCACTAATAAGCCGAATTTCTTTGGATTCTTATATGAATATGCATGGGTTCCCAAACAAACATGGGCTTGAATAGCCCCATTTTCCATGACGTGTTTGCCGTGGCGAGGTTTCTTTGGAGGTTTATAATTTTGACCGCCGTTTTTGCCAAGATTCTCGAAATTCTTCTCCACCAGTCTTGCTAATTCATCATGATCAACATTTCCAGCCGCAGCGACAACCAGCCTGTCGACAGTGTAGTTATCAGACAAATAGTTCAGGACTTTTTGCCGGTTGAAATTTTCGATGTTCTCCCGTTTACCTATAATTGACAATCCGAGAGGATGGTCTGGAAAAACGTCATCTAAAAAATACTCGTGGATTAATTCCTCTGGTGTTTCTTCGATGGTATTTAGTTCTTCTAGAATGACCTTCTTCTCTTTCTCCATCTCGGATGAGTCAAACAAAGCATTGCTTAAAAGATCTCCGATTATCTCGACAGATATTGACAAATGTTCATCCAGGACATGAGCGTAATAGCAGGTTAATTCTTTGCCTGTAAACGCATTTAGATGTCCACCGACAGACTCGAGGCTTTCTGCAATTTGCGCCGCAGTACGGTTTTTTGTGCCTTTAAAAAGTAAATGCTCGATATAATGGGATATCCCATTATTGTCGGGGACTTCATCCCGAGAGCCAACATTTAGCCATGCCCCAATCGAAATAGATCTTACATGAGGTATTCGCTCAGTTACTAAACGAATACCATTGCTTAAAACTGATCTTTTGAATTCTGCCGAAGTCAGCATTGTCTGCAACTGTTCATTGGTTATTAATTCCGGTTAGTTTTCGGAATCATTTGTGAGGAGCGCTTTTCTGCTCAAGTCGAGCTTGCCCTGGGGATCGATGTCCAGCAGCTTAACCTCAACTTCATCCCCTACTTTAAGGACATCCTCTACTTTATTTGTGCGTTGATGGGCGATTTGTGAGATGTGAAGAAGCCCTTCTTTTCCCGGTAATATTTCAACAAATGCGCCGAAATTCATGATTTTCTTCACTTTGCCTGTATAAGTTTTCCCTTTTTCCGGCTCCTGCACCAATTGTTCTATCATGTGAATTGCCATCGCGGCACTTTCAGCCTCTGTTGATGCAATAAGAATGGTGCCATCGTCATCAATATTTACAGTGGCTCCGGATTTTTCTGTGATTTCGCGAATCATCTTACCGCCGGGTCCAATGATAGCGCCAATGCTGTTTACATTAACTTTAATTGTTGAAATTCTGGGTGCATGAATTGAAAGGTCATCCCGGGGTTTATCCAGAGTCTGGTTCATAATTTCCAGGATTTTCAGCCGAGCAGTTTTCGCTTTTTCAAGCGCATCAGCCAGCACATCAGTAGGGATTCCTTTTATTTTTATATCCATCTGAAAGGCCGTTATTCCTTTATCTGATCCCGCGACTTTAAAATCCATGTCACCAATATGATCTTCGTCGCCAAGGATATCCGTTAAAACAGCATACTTATCATCTTCCTTGATAAGACCCATCGCGATACCGGCAATAGGCGTTTTAATCGGCACACCCGCATCCATAAGGGACAGGGTTGCGGCGCAAACAGTTGCCATTGAAGAGGATCCGTTTGATTCTAAAATATCCGAAACGACCCTTACTGTGTATGGAAAAAGTTCTTGCGAAGGCATCGCCGGTTTGATGGCTCGTTCCGCCAAATTTCCGTGGCCAACTTCCCGTCTGCTGGTGCCGCGCAAGAAACGAATTTCCCCGACGCAAAAAGGTGGGAAGTTATAGTGAAGCATATAGCTCTTCCAAAACTCGCCTTGCAAAGCATCCATTCTTTGTTCATCCATTTTCGTACCGAGAGTCGTTGCTGCGAGCGCCTGAGTTTGCCCTCTGGTAAACAAGGCTGAACCATGTGTGCGCGGTAACAGACCCACCTCACATTCTATTGCACGGATATCATCCAAACCTCTGCCATCAATTCTTTTCTTGTTTTTGACCACTTGTTCTCTGACCAGGTGTTTCTCAATTTCATGAATTTTTCCTACTGTATCTGCACTATGGTCAGGAAATTGTTCGTCGACGTCCTTCACAGTTTCATCCGTCAACTCCTGCAAGGCAAGCTTTCTTTCTTTTTTGTCGGTAATTGCCAAATGTTCGCTTAATCGGGACGTCACCTTCTCAACAATTTTCTGCTCAATATCACTCGGAAATTCCGCAGGCACGAATTCACGTTTTTCCTTCCCTGCTTTGGAGGCCAGTCTCGACTGCATTTCCAATAATTGACAAATCTTCTCATGGCCGAATTTTAATGCTGAAAGCATATCCGCTTCACTGATTTCTTTAGCCTCGCCCTCAACCATCACAATAGATTCTTTGGTTGCCGAGATTACAAGTTCGAGGTCGCCGCTTTCAACTTCAGCATAAGTAGGGTTTAAAATAAGTTGGCCATTTACACGGCCAACTCTTGCGCCAATGATTTGTTCGTGGAATGGGATATCAGAGATCGCCAAAGCAGCAGATGCACCCGTAATTCCCAGAACATCGGGAATGTTTTCCTTGTCAGCTGACAAAACTGAAATCAGTATCTGCACTTCATTTTTGTAACCCTTGGCGAACAAAGGGCGGATGGACCGGTCAGTTATTCGGGAACTCAGAATTTCGTTTTCGTTTGGCCTGCCCTCTCTTTTAAAAAATCCGCCGGGGATTTTGCCAGCTGAATATGCCTTTTCCCGGTAGTCAACTGTTAGTGGAAAAAAATCAACGGTTTCATTCGGTTTTGCAGCGCCTACTGCAGTAACAAGCACTATGGTGTCACCTACCCGAACGAGAACTGCCCCGTCCGCTTGTTTGGCTAACTTCCCTGTTTCGATGGAATATTTTTTCCCATCAAGTTCCAATTCTTCAATGTGAACCATTAAGTATACTCCTTTATCTCAAAAAATTATCTACGTGCTAAAAGTCTTTTAACTATCGCCTGAGCCCGAGATCTTTGATGATTCCCCGGTATCGAGTTATATCTTTTTTGATCAGATAATCAAGCAGACGTCTTCTTTTACCCACCATTTTTAACAAACCCCGTCTTGAATGATGGTCTTTTTTGTGTTTGTCAAAATGAGGTGTTAGTTGATTGATGTTCTCGGTAAGCATTGCAATTTGTACCTCTGCCTTACCGGTGTCGTGTTCATTCTCACCAAATTTGTTAAAGATCTCTTTTTTCTGTTCACTCGTTAGTGCCATTAAAGCCTCCGGATTAATTTCTAAGAATATTTAAACTTTTCTCCTGATCCTTTTTTAATTGCGCCACTAATTCATCCGGACCGGAGAACCTTTTTTCATCTCTAATTCTTTCAACAAATTCAATTTTCATTTTTTTCCCATAGATAGTTTCATGGAAATCAAATAGATTGACTTCCATGACTCGCGCGCCCGAAACAAAAGTCGGCCGCACCCCTATGTTCATCATACCGGCAACTTTTTTTGAACCTAAAAAAGCATACACTGCGTAAACACCGTCACCGGGTATCAATTTATCCCGTGAATCAAGTTCAATGTTCGCCGTTGGAAAATTCAAGTCTCGTCCCCTGCCCTCTCCGCCTACGATTTTTCCATTAACAAAATAATTTCGCCCCAAAAGTTTATTTGCACTCTTAATGTCACCGCCTAAAAGCAGTGTCCTGATTTTAGTACTACTCACCAGGTCTTCCTCAATCTTAAAAGGTCCTAATTCAGTTACCGAAAACTCAAGTTCCTGAGCCAACTTTTTCAGAGTTTCGAAATCCCCCTGCCGGTCTTTGCCAAACGCATGATCATGACCCGTTACCATCTCCTTAAATCCAACTGTCTCGTACAGGACTTTCTTGACAAATTCAACCGGCGTTGTCTTTGAAAATTCATGGGTGAATTCGATAACAAGAAGTCTATCTATATCAAACGTTCTTAAAATCTCGATTTTTTCATCAACGGTCGTTAATATTTTTAAGTCAGGTTTGTCAGGTGACTTGAGAACAATCTGCGGATGCGGGTTGAATGTGACAAGCGTAGTTTGTGCGTTAAGGAATTCTGCTCTATTCTTAAGTTTTTCAACAATAAATTGATGTCCTAAATGCAAACCGTCAAATGTACCGACAGTTAAAACCGCGTTCTCCAATCTTTTTACATTGGCAATATCCCGAAAAATTTCCATCTATGTTCTACGGCCTTTTACTTCCCGAATTAGGTCAGTGACCTCAAAGGAATCGTCTAATTTAAAATCACCAATACCAGCACGCGTAAGAGCCGTAAGATAAGCGCCACAGCCTAACATTTCTCCTAAATCATTGGCGATAGTACGAATGTAGGTTCCCCTGGAACAAACAATTCTTAATTCAAGAAAAGGATTATTAAAATCTAAAATATCCATTTGATAAATTGTTACTTTACGAGGCTTTCTTTCTACGACTTCACCCCGGCGGGCAACTTTATAGAGGCGCTCACCATTCACTTTCACCGCGGAGTACATCGGCGGGATCTGCTCGACATCTCCTTTGAATTTTTCAATGTGCTGACAAATCCTGTCGAGCGTAACATTGCTGGCATCTTTCTCACTTAACACCGTGCCGGTAAGATCATAAGAATCGGTGTTTTTTCCAAATTCGATGCGGGCGATATATTCTTTTTTCAGATTCATTAACTCCTCTACCTTTTTCGTAGCACGGCCTGTACAAACCAGCAATACTCCAGTGGCAAAGGGATCCAAAGTTCCCGCATGTCCGACCTTTTTAATCTTAAGTTGGCCTCGAATTTTTTTTACAACATCAAACGAGGTCCAGCCAACGGGCTTATTAATATTGAGAATCTCTCCGAGTTCAAAATCGAAAGGCAATTTAGACTTTCGAACTGTTTCGCCCAAAGTTGCAGAACGAGAATTTATCATTTATTTATGAATTTTTTTTAGAAGTAAGTCGATCTTATGGGCGTAATCAATTGTTTCATCATAATAGAATTCAAGTTCAGGAACATACTTTAAGTTCGTCCTACGTCCCATTCCGCTTCTAATGAATTTAGTCGCGCGTTCTAAACCACGGAGGCCATCTAGTCTATTTTTTTCATCACCCAGGATACTAACATAAACCCGTGCCAATTTAAGGTCATTGGTTAATTTAACACGGGTCACCGTTACAAGACCAATCAGCGGATCTTCCAACTCTTGAGTTACAATCCGGCTTATTTCTTCTCTTAGAAGTTCCGAAACACGGCGTGAGCGCTTGGACCCTGGCATTTTTAAAATACCTCTACTAAATGGCTCAGAATCTCCATTCTGCCATCTCTTTCTATCAGCCTTAGAATTTCCTCAACGTTCCTATCTATAAATTTTCGTTCATTTGAAACCATTGATATTCCTAAAGAAATTCGTTGCCATTTATCATTATTCTCAACTTCCGCAACAGAAACATTGAATTTATTTCGGATTCTTTTCTTAATACTGCTCAAGACGAATCTTTTGGCTTTCAAAGAACTGCTTTCTGGTACAAATATTTCTAACCTGCAAACTCCGACAAACATGTTCAAAACTATGAATTTATAAAGTTCGTGCCGTTTTAACTTCTATATAAGTTTCAAAAATATCGCCATTTTTTATATCATCAAAACCCTCTAATCCAATGCCGCATTCAAAACCAGAAGCAACCTCTTTCACGTCTTCCTTAAACCTGCGCAAAGAACTGATTTTTGTGTCGTTTAGAAGTTTGTCTTGCCGATAAACCTTAATTAAATCAGTCCTTGAAACTTTGCCAGAGAGAACATAGCAGCCGGCAATCTTTCCCATCTTGGGTATTTTGTATACCTCGCGTACTTCGATTGTTGCCGCTTGTTCTTCGCTTATTTCCGGATCGAGCAAACCCTCCAACGCTGCTTTGACATCTCCTACAGCATCATAAATAATATCATACAAGCGGATGTCTATCTCTTCTTTCTTCGCTAATTCGCGCGCCTGGACAGTAGGCCTTACATGAAATCCAATAATGATAGCCTGCGAAGCCGTAGCCAGCAGGACATCTGATTCGGAAATTCCGCCAACTGCTTTGTGAAGCACGTTGACAGAAACTTCTTCATTTGAGAGTTTCATGAGCGAGTCGGTCAGAGCCTCAATCGAGCCGTCCACATCAGCCTTCAGGATAATATTTAACTCCTTAACTGCACCCTCACGAATTCGTTTGGCTATTTCATCAAGTGAAATATGGGTTGTTCTGCGAAAATCCCGCTCTCTCTTTAGCTGCTGTCGCTTGCTGCTGATTTCACGGACCTCCCTTTCGGTTTCCATCACCAGAAACGAGTCTCCCGCCTGGGGTACGCCCTCAAAACCTACCACTTGAATCGGTGTCGAAGGGAGCGCTTTCGTAACCTTCTTTTTTCTTTCATCGAACATCGCCCGAACTTTGCCACTGTAATGGCCGGCAATAAACAGGTCACCGATTTCCAATGTTCCGCTCTGAACTAAGACTGTAGCGACCGGTCCCTTGCCCTTGTCTAGTTTGGATTCAATGACGACGCCACGTGCAGTTCGATTCGGATTGGCTTTTAGCTCGAGAAGCTCAGCTTCTAACAAAATTGAATCCAGCAGTTTATCCATGCCCTGACCCGACTTAGCAGAAACTTCTGTACATTGATATTTACCGCCCCACCCTTCGATCAAAACCTTGTTGTTGGAAAGCTGCTGTTTGACGAGATCGGGATTGGCATTAGGTTTATCCATCTTGTTAAGCGCAACAACAATCGGTGCTCTTGCAGCAAGGGCGTGATTAATGGCTTCAACGGTTTGCGGCTGCACACCATCATCAGCTGCGACAATTAGTACAACCAAATCAGTAATCTGGGCGCCGCGGGCTCTCATCGCCGTGAATGCTTCGTGGCCGGGTGTATCCAGAAACGTGATGGCTTTATCGTTGACCGAGACCTCGTAGGCGCCGATATGTTGTGTAATTCCTCCGGCTTCTCCGGCGATGATGTTACTTTTTCTTATATAATCGAGGAGAGATGTCTTGCCGTGATCGACGTGCCCCATGATAGTTACAACCGGAGGTCGCGGCACCGCCAACTCGAGGTCATCTTCTGATTCTTTATACTTTTCCACTATTTCGGAACCGTATTCTTGAATTATTTCGACCCTGTATCCAAACTCATCCGCGACAGCCTCGATGGTATCCGTATCCAATCTCTGGTTAATCGAAATCATCATGCCAAGCTCCAGGCATTTAGTAATTACTTCACCAGGCTCGACTTCCAGATGCTCTGCCAGTTCAGCCGCGGAGATGAATTCATTGACCTTGATAATTTCTCCGGCTTCCTCGACTACTTCATCTTCACCCTCTTTAGACTTTTTCTTTCGCCGCTTTGGTTTGGCCTCGTCCATGGCAGCAAGGGTTTGTTTGATTGATTCCTGAATTTCCTCTTCACTTATCTTGGGTCTTTTGCGTTTTTTGCCCTTACGTTTGCCTTTGTCCTTTTCTGTTCCAGCGGTCGTCGCACCGTCTTTAACTTCACCTTTCTTTTGTTTGTCATCTAAAGTACCATCTTCCTTTTCAGCCTCAACAACTTCAACTTCGGGTAAAGATTTTCCCTTCTTTTTATTTTCATTTTCCTGTTTTTGTTTGATCTCATCAGAGTCTTTAGCGACTTTTTTGTTAGATGATTTTTTTTCGACTTTTCCAGCCGCCGCGTTCTCTTTGTCTATTTCTTTTTTTGCTTTAGATATGAGCTCAACAACAGAGATTTCCTCCGGGATACTTTCAGGCGTTTCCTCAACGACCTCGACAATTTTCTTCATTTCTTTCTTCAGGGCAACAGCTTCTTCTTTGGCCTTCTTGGCCACTGCAGCCTTTTTTGCACGCTCCGGTTTCTCTTCAGCCAATTGGGTTGCAAATCGTAAGCGCTCTTCCAATTCAAGGCGCGCTTTATTTCTACGCAACTCTTCCAGCACCTGCTTTTCTTTGAGTTGTTTACGAAAATCTTGAGGTGTCTCTACGGCAGACTCGTCCACATTGTACTTCTTACAAATCTCATCATAGAGATCATCGGATACAGAGCTCATTTGGGTATGAACAGACTTATCCAACTTGACCAGAAAATCGATAACGGCCTCATTGGATAAACTAAATTCGCGCGCCACCTGGAATACTCTTCGCTTCTTACTCAAACTCACTTAACTCCAATCTTGGTGAACTGATTAACGTTTATGGTACTAATTATCCTTAACAATATCAATAATCTTTTTGGCGGTCTTTTCAGCAATGCCCGGGAGCGCGGAGAGCCCCTCCACTCCCGCATTCTCAACCTCTTTAATAGTTGAAAGGCCCGCTTGTGTCAGTTTTTTGAGCATGCCGGGAGTCAACTCATCTAAGTCTTCCAAGTTTTCATCCGAGCCACCTGTTCCGATTTTACTCTCCATGATCTTGGTATATTCAGACTCTTTTATAATTTCAATATCATACTCAGCTAATCGCGAGGCCAACCGCCTGTTTTGTCCACCTCTTCCAATAGCTAAAGAAATTTGATCTTCAGTCAAAACAGCAATTGCCTTCTTTTTGTTTTGATCAACAATTACTTTGTAGACTTTAGCCGGACTTAATGCCCTGGCAATAAAAATACCGGGGTCACCATGCCAATTGATGACATCAATTTTTTCATTGTTGAGCTCTTTGCTGATGGATTGAATGCGAATCCCTTTCATCCCCACACATGCGCCGAGTGCATCAATACGTTTGTCGTTTGAAAGAACTGCAATTTTTGCGCGTTCGCCAGGTTCTCTCGCGACTCCTTTAATCTCAATAATACCATCGTAAATCTCAGGCACTTCCAGTTCAAAAAGACGAATTAAAATCTTTGGCGATGATCTTGAAATTATAATCTCAAGGCCACGACTTGTCTTCTCAACTGCACTAATGATTGCCCTTACATGATCCCCACGCCGATACCGTTCGGTATGAATCTGCTCTGATTTAGGGAGTATCACTTCCGTTTTGTCAATATTTAAGTAAAGTTCATTGCGGTAGATTTGACGAACATCGGCTGATATGATTTCGCCGACGCGGTTTTTATATTCTTCGTAGAGGATTTCCTGCTCAGCTTCTTTGATTTTTTGATTTAGATTTTGCTTAGCCGAAACAATCAACCTCCGACCAAAACTTTTCGGATCGACGATCTCTATGAATTCGTCGCCAATTTCTAGATCGGGTTCCACTTTTCGGGCCGATTCCAGATCGACCTCTTCGACTTCATCAACGACCTCCTTGACGATTGTTTTATTCTGGTAAATTTCGATTTCACCTTTGTCCATACTAACAAAGATGTCGAAATTATCCGTTTTGCCGTACTTCTTTTTAATAATTCCCAGAATGGTGCTTTCTAAGATTTGACCGAGTACTTCCTTTTCAATGTTCTTTTCTTTTGCAATCTCTGCGAAGGCTTCAACAATATCACTCTTCATTTCTCCCAAAACCTCCTGTTGGTCTAAAATATTACCATGGCAAGTTCAATTTCCCATTCTTAATTTTGGAAATTGGAATCGTCATGAACTCTTTCTTGCCTTGCAATTGGACGGCTTCATTTGAAACGTCAACAATTTTGCCACGAAAACTCTTGAGTTCCATAGCATCTTCATAAACAACATCTACTTCCCTATTGAGATGTCGTGAAAAGTCCTGCATTTTCTTCAAGGGTCTATCCAGTCCCGGGGAGGAAACCTCGATGCGATATTTACCCGGGATGACATCCTCAATGTCTAACTGGTCTGAGAACTCTCGACTGATTTTGGTACATCTCTCCAAAGTGGTTCCACCTTCACAATCGATAACTACCTTTATTGTTTGGTTGCCGACCTTGCCTTTAATTTCTATCTCCACCAGCTCAGCTTTTTCTGCGGCCAATATTGGAACCAACAATTTTTCTAAATCTTCCATATATAAAAACCAGCGTATAACAAAAAAGTGGGTCTTGCGACCCACTTTCAAACTTTAAATATAAGTAATTTATTTAGTTTTT
Source organism: Caldithrix sp. (assembly GCA_004356825.1). GTDB lineage: Bacteria > Zhuqueibacterota > Zhuqueibacteria > Oceanimicrobiales > Oceanimicrobiaceae > Oceanimicrobium. Next base: position 12,953 of record SMXC01000281.1, on the reverse strand, counting down.
GCAAGTTAATTTTGCATATTTGAAAATTTGATCTTTTTGGAACAAGCTGATATGAATTTTCATGAGTTCAATTCGGCAAGTAAAATTTCTGCTTCGTTTTTAATTTGCGAACCAGAATACTTCTCAATCAGTTTGGTCAGAACGCCTGCAGCCTCCTTAGTTTTTCCGGATAGAGAAAAACATCTTGCCGAATCGTACAAATTCTGTGGGGCCATAAACCCATCTCTATATCTGTCTGCTGCCTCCTTATAGGCCTCAGCTGCTGCAAAAAAATCTCCCTTTTCTTCCAGGCATGCGGCAACACCCGCCAGGGCCGAAACTGTAAGATCAGAATCGCTGCTTTCTTTCAGAAATTTTCTAAAATATTCGTCCGCCTTATCGAAGTTCTTGGACATGTAATGAGCGTTGGCTAAGTAATAGAGACCTTTTTCCCCCGCCTTTGTACCGCTATACTTCTCGACCAGGTTGTTTAGTGTGCTGATTGCAGTTTCATGGTTTTCTGCAAAATATTCAATTCGAGCTTTTGATAATTCAATATTTGCGTCTTGCTCTTTTCCCTTTTGTATCTTCGAAATAACAAATGAAGCGAATATTACCACAGGAATTCCTATTAGCCCCCACAAAACATAGCGGCTATTTTGGCTGACAAAATTCTGTATCTTGAAATATAAAGTTACAAATTTATCCTCTTTAATCTGTCTTTTCGTTAATCGTTTTCTTGGTTTTAACATACTGCAGAGTATCTCCTTTAATTATTCAATTGACTTTCAGCTTAAGGTAAATAGATCACATCGTTAGATAACCCATCCCGATAGTCACTTTTAACGAAACATAATATAAATATTTTATTCAAAAATGCAATTTAAAAATGACATTTTCCGTTTTTTACGGGTTAGGCTAAAATAAAAAAGTCTGCCAAGGCATCGTATTGTCGATTTTGAAAGGGGACATAATCTCTTTAACATTGTTCCGAGGATTATAAATGCCCGCCGAGCTTGGCGAGTTTAGAGATAACCGCTGAGCCGCTGTTTCTCTGTAGAGGGCAGGGTCGGCAAATCGGCCCACCTATTCTTCGAATGCACGCTGATTGGCAACAAATGGCTTCTCACAACCTAATCTTCGGCATAATATTCCAAGTCGACGTAGCAATGGAAGCCAGACCATTTCCAATCTTGCGGCCCTTAACATATCCATGTCTTCTGGATTGCATGAATATAGTCAAAATGTTTTTCGAAATCTTCATCATCCCGGATTTTGGTATTCCTCAATAGTGCCGCTCCCAAACCGTAACTTCGCCGTATATCGATAGTTATATCTCTGCAGGTGGGTTTAAAAAAAACTCACCCTGGCGGACTTTGAAAAAATTGCCTGCCGCTCAGAAGAGCTGAAGATAAAATAAACCCAGCTCTCGGTAAAGAACGCGAGCTTTTTGGTTGCCCTTAATTTTGCAAGAAAGGGATGGATTCAAGAACCGAACTCAAGCATGGACTCACCTACTAAGCCAGAAATCCTTAATATCAGTTGGAGTCTTGCCTTAAACAAAAAAACAGCTATCTAAGTCAATTAAGTATTGCGAATGCTATCACAAACACCAAATGTACTGAGGAAAATTTCGTCTTTCTGGAGCGAGTCCCGGACAAAGGAGCACAAAGGTGATACCAAAAATTGCAGGCAAGACTATAAATGCGACAAATGCTTTATAATTACTCTGGACTCTTGTACCGCAATGCTAGCATACAGCCTAAATATTCTAAAAAATGGAAACCTGTCAAAAGATGCCATAATTCAAGAACATTTTCAGAGCATTTTTGGTATTTTAGTAAGTTCAAGCTCTGTTCCACCTGTCTAACCACTATTCAATAACACCGCAGACCTCTCACCAAGTGAAGAAGAGAGAATTTTAAGAAGAGAGAATCTTCTTGGATAACACAATTTACTCTCTGCTTCTACTTCAAGAAAGTCATTTTGAGTCGTTGATTGAACTCACCCGCCTGAATTTGATAAATATATAAACCACTCGCCACCAAAAGATTTCGTTCATTCCGGCCATCCCATAGGACCGTGTAAAAACCCCTATCTTGATGTTCGTTAACTAACTCACGAACCTGCCGGCCGGCCAAATCGTAAACGATTATTCTAACATTTTCTGCTCTAGGTAATTCATAGGAAATACTCGTGGAAGGGTTAAAGGGATTTGGGTAGTTTTGCCTCAGAACAAAGGTAATTGGTATATTTGTGGATTCCTCAACCCTCGTTGCCTTTATTACTTTGAAGGTTCTTGTTGCGGAATAAGAACCCCATCCAAAACTGTTTTCAGCTCGAACTCGCCAATAATATTGGGTACCTTCTGTCAACGACTGCACCTCAAGGGTTGAATCGGCCAGGGTAGAGTCATTTACGACCGATAATGTAAAGTTGCTATCGGTGCTAAGCTGCAAGTGAAAACTAGTGGCTCCTTGTACTTCTACCCAGGTGAACGTTACCGCAGTTGTCAAATCTATGGCCTCGTTTGCCGGCTCTATTAGTTCAGGGGCTGCAGGAAGTGAGCCCACACCAAATGTTAAAGTTGTGGAATAAGGTCCCCATCCGAAGGTGTTCTTGGCGCGGACGCGCCAGTAGTATTGCATCTCTTCTGCCAATGATTGCACCTTCAGGGTTGAATCGGCCACGGTAGAGTCATTGACAACCAATGATGCAAAGTTGGCGTCTGTACTTAGCTGCAAATGATAAACGGTAGCTCCTTCTACTTCTACCCAGGTGAACGTTACCGCAGTTGTCAAATCTACGGCCGCGTTTGCCGGTTCTATTAGTTCAGGGGCCGCAGGAAGTGAGGCTACATCAAAAGTTCGTGTCACGGAATAAGGTCCCCAGCCATAATTGTTTTGGGCTTTCACCCGCCAGTAGTATTGCGCCCCTTCTGCCAATGACTGCACTTCGTGAGTTGAAGCAGTTAAGGTAGAATCATTAACGACCAATGAGGCAAAGTTGGCACTCATGCTGAGTTGCAAGTGATAAGCAGTCGCCGCTTGTACTGGTGCCCAGGTAAACGTTACGGTGGTTGCTTGATCAATGGCCTGGTCCAAAGGATCGGTTAAAGATGGCGCTATGGGAGATGCGCCAACTGCAAAAATAAAAACTGCCGAATAATTCCCCCACCCTAATATATTGTGAGCCCGAACCCGCCAGTAAAATGTCGTTGAGCTCTCCAGAGATTGTGCTGTCGTTTGAGTCGTTCCAGCCAAGGAGGAGTCTTCATAAACTATGTTTGAAAAGTTCATAGCCGTTGAGAGCTGAATGTGATAACGATCGGCACCCGAGGATTGTGTCCAGGCAAATGTCTCATTTAGAGGAACATTGGTAGCCGCATCCGCCGGTGCAACCAAACCAGGTGCATCGGGAGGTGCGATTACGGTTTCTATTTGGATGCAGGGTGAGAACTCGCTGGTATTTCCTGCCGTGTCAGTCGCCGTGGCCGTTATATATTCAGTTCCGGTCGGCATGTTAGAAAATTGCGCAGTAAAAAAGGCATCACCGTTGGCATCGGTCACAATGGTCTTGGCGCCAATAAAAGATTGACCTTCACCATACCCGGATGGGTCGCATTCGGAATTGTTAAAATATTCAATAATAAATGCTGTGTTTGCAAGACTGTGAAGATTTGCACTGATAGCAACGCCGTTAATAGGAGTGGCGGTGATCAGCAGCGGATGATTTTGGAAATCATTTGGACCGGTATCTGCATCATTTTGATCGTTCGGAGTCACACCATCTGTATCCAAGTCGATCCCCAGGAAATTGTTGCTGTGAATGGAATTTTCCCTGATTGCATTGCCCGTTCCAGTATCACCAATCCTGACACCATTCAATTCGTTTAATTCAAGCGTATTCCGGGCAATCAAATTGTTAGAACTGTTTCCAAAAAGTATGATACCCGAATCACTGTGATGGGCAATAGTATTTGCAGCTCCTGTTGCAAAACCACCAATTTTATTGTTTGAACTATTGAGAAGCCAGACCCCTATCCTGTCATTACCGCCCAGGGAAACACCAGTGACATTTGTACCTATATAGTTGCCTTGTACTTGATTATTGCCTGAACTGAGAGATATGTTAGTGAGCTGGCCGGCGATAACATTGCCTGCGCCGTTTTCTGTTCCTCCAATGATTGTCCCGGAGGCTCCGCCGTCGACTATAAAAATTCCAACTTGTAAATTAGGTATGACTCCGGAAGCAGCAGCATTGACGCCAATATAATTTCCCTGGATTATATTATTGATCGAAAAGTCACCCTCACTTGAGATATATATACCATTTTGTTTGTTCCCAGAAATAAGGTTACGGTCCTCCATATTAGGGCCGCCAATGGTATTATTGGAAGCACGCAAAAACGATATTCCGTCAAAGCGATTAGGAATGGCAGCGCTACCATTAAAATCCGTACCAATAAAATTTCCGGATATTTGGTTGTTTTCCGTCGGCTGAGCCGGAAAAAAAGTTCCGTTGAGAACGATACCATTTATATTGTCGGAGATCAAATTATCCAAAATTTGTGTGCCCGAGGTGCCAGCAAGAAAGATGCCCGCGTTGCCATTTCCCAATTCAGCATCACCAGTGACAGTTGTGCCAATGTAATTACCTTGAATGATATTATTGTCGGCAACTCCCGGTGCCAGAAGCGAAATCCGAATCCCGTGATCGCCATTGCCGGATATTATGTTCCGCGCTGACGCTTCAGACCCGCCGATTGTATTATTTGAAGCATCAATGATAAGAACCCCAACTCCGGAATTTCTCAATGCCGAAGTCCCGGTGCTATCAATCCCGATAAAATTCCCTTGTACTATATTCCCCGTGGACATACTGTTTCTAATCTCGATACCGCGGTTGTTACCAGAAATAATATTTCCTGCGCCCTCCACAGTACCCCCAATCATATTATCAAAAGCATCCTGCACTAGAATCCCGCTCAGCGCGTTGCCACGATCCAGGCTGCCTGACACATCGATACCTATCAAATTTCCCTGCACTATATTCCCACTTGTGGTACCATCATTACTAATAATCCTTATTCCGTTTGATTGAACACTTGCTGATATAATATTACCGACGCCAGGCCCGCCGATTGTATTATTGGCTGCATTAAAAATTAGAATATTGTCGAGACGATTTCCAACCGAAGTGGCGCCATCTGAAGCCGTACCAATATAGTTCCCTTGAATGATATTGTTAATTACCAGGCCGCTTGATTGAGCTATGGTATTTATAAATATACCTCTGCCATTGTTTGCTGAGATAATATTTCGGGCAGCAGGGGTCGTTCCACCTATAATGTTGTTTGATCCGAAGATCGCGATTCCATCAGTACCATTGCCAAATGGCGTGAAACCGTCCCTGCTAATGCCGATATAGTTGCCCTGAATTGTGTTCTCTGTGCTCCTGATTTCTATACCTCTATCGGAGAAGCGGATGATTGCCAACCCCTTTACCATACTGTCTCCACCACTCAGGACGATGCCGTCGATATTTCCAGAGCCGGCAAATATACCATCCAGCACAATAACAGGCGTACCCGCATAATCGGGTTGAGTCGTGGCATCGATGACGATCGGTTCAACCTGAATCGGAAGCAGAGAGGCCGGTTGAAAAAAGTGCGGTCCGGCGCCGGGAAGATTGAAATTTATTGTATCCTTTCCTGCTGTGGTGTTCGCATTATTCATCGCCAGTCTTAGCGATCCGGTACCGTTATTGTTGGTATTTGTAACCACAAAAACAGCTGCCTGGCTAATTCCTCCAAATACAACCATCCAGCCGGCAATGAATAAAATTCCCAGCATCGTTGAAAAAATTGATCTTCGAAATTTCATAGTTTTCATTTTTTCCTCTCAGCCCCCAAAATCAATAGAAATAATTGCTACTTAATTAACTTGGAAAGTTTCGATAAAAACAAGTGCGATTATTAGTGTGACACGCGTTACCAACCTGCTCAACTTCCAGCAATAGGGTGTCGCCATCGCAATCGTACTTAATCGATTTTATGTGCTGGAAATGGCCGCTGGTCTCCCCTTTCAACCAGAGCTTTTTCCTGGAACGGGAAAAATAGCAGGCTTTTTTCTCTTTCAAGGTAATTTCCAAACTTTCTTGATTCATATAAGCCAGCATGAGCACTTCTTTGGTGGACGTGTCTTGAGCGATTGCCGGAATGAGGCCTCTTTCGTCGAATTTTACCTCATTTGGCATCATCTCTAAGTTCGTTTCCATTTTATATTCTCACATTTATGTTTCGATTCAGTAAAAACTCTTTTATTTCTTTTACCCGGTATTTTTTAAAATGAAATATTGAGGCAGCGAGCGCGGCGTCAGCCTTTGCCTTTTTAAAAACATCTTCAAAATGTGCTGGCTCACCCCCGCCTCCTGATGCAATGACGGGGATACTGACTGAAGAAGCGATTTGTTGGGTAATTTCCAGATCGAAACCGTTGGTGCGGCCATCGCTGTCCATACTGGTAAGCAAGATTTCTCCCGCACCTAATAAAGAGACTCGCTCAGCCCACTCTAACCCGTCAAGATCGGTTTGGCGACTGCCGCCGTGAGTAAAAACCTGCCACCGATCCCGGCTGACTTTTTTTACGTCAATTGCAACAACGACACACTGCGAGCCGAAACTGTCTGCTGCCCGGGAAATCAGATCCGGATTTTCGACCGCTGCGCTATTTATTGAAATTTTATCGGCGCCGCGAGACAGAATTTGCCGGATCTCATCCAAAGAGGTAAGTCCTCCTCCTATTGTAAACGGAATAAAGACTTCTTGCGCAATCCTCTCAACGACATCATAAACGATGGGTCGCTTTTCTTTGGAGGCCGTAATATCTAAAAAGACCAACTCGTCCGCTCGCTCTTCAACATAGTATCTTGCAAGTTCAACCGGATCGCCTGCATCACGAAGGTTTTGAAACTGAATACCTTTGACCACTCGACCGTCTTTTACATCGAGGCAAGGAATAATGCGTTTAGCCAGCACTATAAAATTTCCTCGGGTAAAAGACGTCGTTCGTAGAAAGCCCGGCCTACGACAACGCTATCAACGCCATACTGTTCTAAATGCTCCAAGTCTTTTAAATCTTCTTTAGAAGAAACGCCTCCGGAAGCTATGATTTTTAAGTTTGTCTCAACAGCCATGTCTTTTATAGACATTAGATTCGGTCCTGTTAACATTCCGTCCCGCTCAATATCTGTATAGAGAATTTTTTCCAAACCAGCGCGTTTATAATTTAAAGCCAGGTCAGTTGCTTTGATTTTTGACTGCTTCTGCCATCCTTCAGTTGCAACCATACCGTCTAAAGCGTCTACGGCAACGATAACCCTCTCCGCACCAAACTTCTGCAAAGCGCCTTTTACAATTTCCGGGTTCGCAAGTGCAATGGTACCGATAATGATGCTTTGAATACCCAGATCCAGCCAACGCGCAATGGCCTCAAGACTTCGGATGCCGCCGCCAAGTTGAATGGGAATTTTTACGCTACCTAAAATTTCTTCAACGATTATTCGATTGGGAGCTTCTCCGCTTTCGGCCCCATCTAAATCTACAAGATGAAGTCTTTTTGCGCCTAAGTTTTGGAAATATAAAGCGGATGCGACCGGCGTTTCAGAATAAACGGTTTTCTCGGCAAAATTGCCTTGTTTAAGTCTAACGGTTTTTCCATCTTTGATGTCTATGGCAGGGATAACCAGCATAAATTATATCTCAGAAAAATTCTTCAAAATTTGTAGTCCTAATTCCTGACTCTTTTCCGGATGAAACTGTACCCCGAAAATATTTTCAGATTCTACCGCGCAGGCAAAGGTTCCTCCGTACTCTGTTGTTGCAATAACGGTATTCGAATCTTCCGGTTGACAATAAAAAGAATGGACGAAATACCCATAATGGGAAGGTGGAAGGTTCTTATTTAAAATTGACGTCCTATTAAAAGTAATTTCATTCCACCCCATATGCGGAACTTTCAGTTCGCCATTTATTTTCAGGACCTGTCCTGGAATCAAATCGAATCCTTTATGTTCTCCTCGTTCCACACTTCGACTGAAAAAAAGCTGCATGCCCAAACAAATTCCCAGGATCGGGACGCCACTTCCGACTTTTTCAAGCAGTGCATCTTTGAGATTCAATTTGTGAATATTTTCCATTGCAAAACTGAAGGCTCCAACACCGGGCAAAATTAACTTTTCTGCCCGCAAAACTCCTGTTGGCGAACTAATTAGTTCACTTTCAAAACCAAGAAATTGAATGGCATTTTGTAAGCTTTTAAGGTTACCGACACCATAGTTTACAATAGAAATCATCTAACTCTACACTTTAATTATCGTAAAAAGGCAGGGATTTTGAGGTTTGCCGATAGACTGAAATTCTTAAGGTGAGGGTCGTTTACTTACAGCACGCCTTTGGTAGATGCGGGACCTTTTCTCTTTGGATCTCTTTGTACGGCTTGTCGTAAAGCCACAGCCGTTGCTTTAAAAAGAGCTTCGATTTGATGGTGGGTATTATTCCCATAGAGGATTTTAAGATGAAGGTCAATTTGAGCATGATTTGTGAACCCTTGAAAAAATTCCTTAACCAACTCAGTATCAAAGCTGCCTACTTTTGGGTTTTTAAATTCTGCATCAAAAACTAAATAGGGTCGCCCGGAAATATCCACTACAGCTCTTGCCAAAGTTTCGTCCATAGGGACAAAAGCATTTCCATACCGAACGATTCCTTTGTTTTCGGATAACCCCTTTTTAAAAGCCTGTCCTAAGGAAATCCCCACATCCTCAACCGTGTGATGTGCATCGATCTCCAAATCCCCTTTGCAGCTTAAATTCAAATCAAAACAACCATGAAACACAAACAAATCGAGCATGTGATCAAAAAAACCAATACTGGTCGAGATGTTTGCCTGACCCGTGCCGTCTAAATTTAGCATCAGGCTGATGTCAGTTTCTTTGGTTTCACGTTCGATTTTTATTTTTTTCATGAAATTTAATAGAAATCACTTAAGAGGATGGCTGTAGTGGAAAAACATAGCTTCCAGGTTAAAAAAAACCTGGAAGCTATACAAAGAAAATCTACTTCATAAATAACATTTTCCGGCTTTGAGTAAATTGACCAGCCTGAATTTGATAAATGTACAGCCCGCTTGCAACTTGACCGCCGGACTGGTTTCTCCCAGACCATTTTGCCGTATAAGAACCCGCTTCTCTGGTTTCATTTAGCAATTCAAGAACCCGCCGACCGGTTAAATCATAAATAGTGATTCTTACTATCTCTGCGCTTGGCAATTGATACGCAATGGTAGTTGATGGGTTAAAAGGGTTCGGATAGTTCTGCTCCAGAGCGAATTTCCCGGGTACTGTCACTGCTTTTCGCGGACTGAGTCCCCAATCATACGTACCGGCCTTGGCAAGCGTCGGGCCGACAGCTTTAATGAATGTAAATGAGTCGCGATCAAGCTCAAAGCTTGGGAAGGTCCCTACTATCTGGTTGAAAGGGTAGGTACCGGCGGGAACGCCAGAAGGAATTTCCAATGTAAATGTTATAGTAATGGAGCTGTTTGGAGCAACTGTTATATTTGTAACCGGTATTCCAGCGACTGGGCCGACTTCCTCGTTGCCCGCATTCACTAGAGCGACCTTGTTCCATGTTTGGGCGTTCAAAGTCGAATTGCTGTTATTGTCTATGGTAACATCGAAATCAAAAACAAGACCGCTGCCCGGAATGATAACCGGACTGCCAGGAGCCGGGACAACGGTGATGTGAACAGTTGGATTGAGCGCAGCCCAGAAAGCCGTATTAAAAGTGCTGGTCCCGCTGTTATTGCCACCGCCTATAGAGCATCCGCCATGGGTGTGCACTCCAACGGCTTCACCGGTAGCGTTATCGATAACCGGGCTGCCGGAACTGCCGCCCTCGGTATCTGTTACATACCTCATCGTAGTCCCGGATGAGCCGGCATTCGGGCCTGCATGTGTTTGTTGTGTTTGATTTTGGGCATTGCGGGCACCGGTAGAGCCGGGCGGCGAACTGTCTACCCCATATCCTGTGATTCGAATGGTCGGATCGTCAAGGTCCTGTTTAACAGTAAAAGAAGCCCCCTGGGCCTCAATCGGTTGCAAGCCTGTCATAGAGTTATCAAACACCTCGAAAACGCCCCAATCATTACCAATACCGCCGCTGACAAATTGCTTACTGGCTGGAGCGACGGAATATTGATCTTCAGGTCCAGGGTGGTTGATTGAACCATTTGGATTTGAATCCGGTACGTTGAACTGTAAAGTATTTAAAGAGCCGCCCGAGCAATGGCCTGCAGTGACGTGTAAACCGTTGTCGATAATCCATCCTGTGCAGCCAACATTTAAAATGCGACCTGTGGCAGGGTTATTTGACGGGACGCGGTCATCATTTGGACCACATTGAGTATCCGGAGTTATACCGCTGGGGACTTCACCTACTATGACTTCTTCAATGTTAACAAAGACCCCTACATCATTTCCACCGACGTAGAGTTGAATTCTAACCGCATCACCATTAAAATAGGCACTGGTATTTTGCCATTCCCATAGCGTGCGGGTATTAAGTCTTTGCTCAGCCCCATCTTTGCGGGATCTGATGACAATATAACTATCGCTGCCCAAATAGGCATCGCTAAATTGTAGCCGCAACCAGGCGGCATCTGCAATTACAACTGTTTGACTTTCAGCTAGAGTAATCCGACCGGTCTCACCATCATACACACCAGAATTCCAGGAGTATGGCTCCAGATGTTGCGGGATTTCCGCTGTTTGTGCCAAGGCCATTATCGGCAAACAAAGCAAGATGCCCAACGCAACAACGGCCATTTTGTAAGATACTTTACTCATGCTGCTCCTCCCTTTAATTAGATGAATAACTTATTTGATGAATTAGCCAGTGAATTCTAAGAATTAGAAAAGTACAAATTATTTCATGAACAACATTTTGCGGTTTTGGTTAAACTGCCCGGCCCGGATTTGATAAATATACAGCCCGGTTGCAACTGTTTGTCCGGTCTGGTTTCTGCCATCCCACTGAACAGTATAGGAGCCTGCTTCTTTATTCTCGTTAACCAACTCTCTTACCTGCCGACCTGCTAAATCATAAATCATGAGGCTGACATTTTCTGCAATCGGCAGTCGGTAAGAAATTGTGGTTGTTGGATTAAATGGATTGGGGTAATTCTGTTCCAGCACAAATTTCTCGGGAACCAAATTCTGAGTCCCCAGAATTGACTCCCAGCCTTCGGTGTTAAAGGACGCAGTTCGAGCAACAGAAACCGGCCCGGCATTCTTGGTAAAGTTGAAGCCGTCCACGTCGACACTGCCGTTTGCAAAGATACCTACCTTCCAATTGAAACCATAAGTGGCAGGCGGCACCCCGCCAGGGATTTCCAAGGTGAGTGTTGTACTAAATGACCCTCCTGCAGCAAGGGGGATAGTGGGAATCGGGAATCCTCCGACCGGGCCGACTTCCTCGCCTAACGGTGTCAAAATTTTATTCCAATAGTTAACAATCCATTCCGTATTGGTGTTATTCTGCAAGTCCAAATCGAAAACCAAGAATGCTCCCCCAGAAGGTATGATGGTTGGACTTTGCGGTGTGACAGTGATATCAACGACCGGCGGCATACCCCCGCTGACGCCATTTGCCAGAACGAAGTTTGAATGCAAGGTCTCAATTGCCAGGGGAACGATCTCACTTTGCGACGGCCAAAAACCGGAGCCATTGGCCTCAACGGTCCATGAAAAGGTCTTGTTTTTCAATGTCTGCTCGCCATAAAACCAGTCGTTAGAGTAACCATTCGTCGTGTAACCCAGGTTCTGAAATGGCGTTCCGAAAGGATAACCATTAAAGACTCTCATGTTCCGTGAAAAGGCCACGAATTGGTCATGATCAGGGGTGCTCGAATTATTTGATAAATATCCCCAGGGAAAATTGAATGTGCCGGCAACTGCATGGAAATTGAAAGTCATGGTTAAATCGTGATTTATGGCAAAATTTTCCACTGCTTGAGTTTCAGATTCAGAGGCTGGCGCCGTACCACGATAAGTGGAGCTCGATGGCGTTGGGCTCGAACCGACATTATTAAACCCCCATTGATACTCGAAATTCCTGTTAATATCGACGCCGAATATCCCGCCGCCATTATTCCGTCGATTCTTGCGCCAATTACCGCCGCCATTCGGGTTGGTGCTTTCGTTATAAGTATATCCATCCGGATTAATGCAGGGGATGAAATACATCTCCCTATTGTCGACCAAGAAATCGACAACCGAATCACTGCCGTAGTTTTCCAATAGATACCACATGTAATACATCACACAGGCCATGCCCTGTGGCTCTCGGGCATGCATCAGAGCGGTGTACAAAACCTCTTCTTCACTTTCATTTACGTTTGGATTATCGGATATTTTGACCATCCAGATATCGCGTCCCTCAATCGTAGTGCCGATAGATTGTTTTACCGTAATGAGGTTTGGAAATAAAGCAACCATCTCATCGAGCTCGGCGACGATTTCATTGAAGGTGTAGTAGCCTCCCATGCTGCCGAAGCCAAACCCCTGCAAGCCATATTTCTTTTTCATCTGTGCTTCCAGAGCACCTAGATCCGCCCGGCTTAGTTTTGGCCTGCTTTGATATTCCGCTTCAAGATCATTGACTAAAACCTCAAACGATACTCCCGTCTTTTTTAAAAGGTCCATTTCCAAATCATTGAAAACTACATCAAAATAATTCGTCCCGGAAATGATATGATCGATCGCCAAACCAGCTTTGTTCATGGACAAAATGTCTTCATTTCCGGTTGCATAAACCCTGACCTTGCTATACTTTGCGGACAGCTCCTGGCTCAATACCGATCCTGATAAAAAACCAAGATTCAGAAAAGTAATCAAAAGTAGAATGATAAGAC
>SMXC01000015.1 GCA_004356825.1 Caldithrix sp. | reverse complement strand
CGTGCGCCAAAGACCGGGTCGTAACCCTGGGCAGCCAGATAATCTTTGGCATGTTCGGTGAGCTCGGCATCCAGACCCTGGCGTTGCAGCGCCGAGCGAATCATGCGTTCAAATTGAATATCAACAATGTGGTGAATATGCTCGCGCGTCAACGGGTGAAATACAATGATTTCATCGATACGGTTCAGGAATTCAGGCCGCAGCTGTTTCTGCATAATCTGTAAAATATCCCTCTTGGTCGCATCATAAATTTCATCGCGGTTATCTTCGGTGATATTTTGAAACCGTTCCCTGATCACATCGGCGCCGAGGTTGGAGGTCATAATGATAATCGCATTGTTGAAATTGACCACGTGCCCCTGGCTGTCGGTTAAGCGTCCGTCCTCGAGAACCTGCAGCAAAAGATTGAACACTTCCGGGTGCGCCTTTTCAATTTCATCGAGTAAAACCACCGAATACGGGCGTCGTCTAATCGCTTCGGTGAGCTGGCCGCCTTCTTCGTAGCCGACATAGCCGGGAGGCGCCCCGATCAGCCGCGAAACATTGAACTGCTCCATGTACTCGGACATATCGACGCGCACCATGGCGTTTTCATCATCGAACATGAACTCTGCCAAGGCCCGGGCCAGCTCGGTCTTTCCCACCCCGGTCGGGCCGAGAAAAATAAACGACCCGATTGGGCGGTGTTCATCACTAAGCCCGGCACGCGCCCGCTGCACCGCAAAAGAGACCGCGTCGATGGCATCGTCCTGACCGACGACCCGTTCACGCAGCCGGTCGGCAATTTTCAAAATCTTCTCACGCTCGCCCTCGATCATTCGAGAGACCGGGATGCCGGTCCAGCGCGCCACGATGTCTGCGATGTCTTCCTCGGTGACTTCCTCCTTGAGCAATGAACCGTCTTTATGTAATTCCGCCAGCTTTTCGTTTAGAACCTTCAGTTGTTTTTCAAGCTCTCCCAGCTTGCCGTATCTTAATTCCGCCGCTTTATTCAGGTCGCTCTCGCGTTCGGCTTTCTCCGCAGCTTGCCGGGTCTCTTCCATCTGTTCTTTCACTGCTCGAATTTGCCTGATACATTCCTTTTCGACTTGCCAGCGGGCTTTGAGGTGCGAGTTTTTTTCTTTTAAGTCACCCAGCTCCTCTTTGAGCTTTTCGAGTCTCTCTTTCGATGCTGCATCTTTTTCTTTTCTTAAAGCAACTTGTTCAATTTCAAGCTGCTTTGAGCGCCGTTCAATTTCATCGATTTCCTCGGGCATGGAGTCGATTTCAGTGCGCAGTTTTGCCCCGGCTTCATCGATTAAATCGATGGCTTTATCGGGTAAAAAACGCTCGGATATGTAGCGCTGTGAAAGTGTCGCGGCCGAGACAATCGCCGAATCGGAAATGCGCACGCCGTGGTGTATTTCGTAGCGTTCCTTGAGGCCGCGCAAAATCGAAATGGTATCTTCAACCGAGGGCTCATCGACTTGCACCGGCTGGAAACGGCGTTCCAAAGCTTTGTCCTTTTTGATATACTTACGATACTCGTCATGAGTGGTGGCGCCGATCATGCGGAGCTCGCCGCGTGCCAGCATCGGTTTGAGCATGTTGGCTGCGTCAACTGAACCTTCGGCTGCGCCGGCGCCGACCATGGTGTGCAGCTCATCGATAAATAGAATCACTTGACCTTCCGCCTGCGCGATCTCTTTTAAAACCGCTTTCAGGCGTTCCTCGAATTCGCCGCGGTACTTTGCGCCCGCAATCAACGACGCCATTTCCAATTCGACGACCCTTTTATTCTTCAGCGAATCCGGCACATCGCCGTGGGCAATTCGCTGGGCAATGCCTTCGACAATTGCCGTCTTTCCCACGCCCGGATCGCCTACCAAAACCGGATTGTTCTTCGTTCGCCTGGAAAGCACCTGAACCGAACGCCGAATCTCTTCGTCGCGGCCGATCACCGGATCCAGTTTTTCGCGCTGAGCCAAATCGGTTAAATCGCGGCCATAACGTTGCAGGGCCTGGTATTTTCCCTCCGGATTTTGATCCACCACCCGCTGACTGCCGCGAATTTCTTTTAAAACCCGGTAGATATTTTCTTTGGTAACACCCTGCTGATTTAAAAATTGAGCGGTTGCGCTGTTTTCTTCACTGGCA
The DNA here is from genome assembly GCA_004356825.1 of Caldithrix sp. Taxonomy (GTDB): domain Bacteria; phylum Zhuqueibacterota; class Zhuqueibacteria; order Oceanimicrobiales; family Oceanimicrobiaceae; genus Oceanimicrobium. Next base: position 8,082 of record SMXC01000015.1, on the reverse strand, counting down.
ACTGCAATCAGTAAATGTTCGGCGCTTATATACTCATCTTTTAACTGCGTCATCTCCTCGGTTGCTGAATTAAACAAAGCGTTCAGCCGGGCTGAGAGATAAAGATTCCCCAGGGCACCTGAACCGGAAACCCGTGGCAGCTTTTGAATGGTATCGGCCACGTTCTTCAGAATCTGGTTGACGTTGGCGCCGAGTTTCTTTAGAATCGATACCGATACACCTTCTGAATCCTCCAGCAGCGTTTGCAGCAAATGCTCGACTTCAATCTGCTGCTGACCCCGCTCTGATGCGAGCTGCTGGGCTTTTGAAACCGCCTCCTGGGCTTTCAGGGTTAATTTATCAAATGTCATATTTTTTACTCCTTAATACTCGTTTGAATGGCCGCTCCTGAGAATGTGCAGTTTTTTTGACTTTACTTCTAATAAATTGAGCGACTGGCTCCTGGCCATTAGCTTTTGGCAGTCAAATTCAATTGGCTAAAATGGTTTATTGTAAATCACCTGACAAGTGAAATGATATTCACCATTTAGAGTCTAAAAAATCAAAGCCAAAGGCCAAAAGCTAAATAGCCAAACGCGTATTTTAGGTTCTATCTATCTGTCGAACGCTATTCTGATTTTCTAAACTTATTTTTTGTTATTGGAGACTATCTCCAGCTTAAAACCGCCGATTATTTAACTTTTTGAATTTAAACGCCATTCCGAAAATCAAAATCCCGATCCAAAGCAGCACTGTTGCCACCAGGTAAGCGAGAAGCTGCGGCAAAAGAAAAATCATAACGGCGGCCAGAATCAGGCTGGCGCCAATAAACAGAACAAACTGCCAGGGATAAAAAAGAGACTGATCTTCATCCAATAGTATCGTGCGAAACATCGTTCATCTCCCATCTTGTCATAATATTATTTTCTGTTTGCATTAATACAAAATATATGCCAGGGAATAATTTAAGGCTTCAACTTATTATTTTTAAAGTCTTTACAGAATGATGGAAAGTGAGCCATAAATTAAGGAATTGGTTAGGATGCCATTGTGACACATCTTTAGAAAGCAGGTTTGACAGATGTGCAACTATTATCGTTTGCAGTGCAAAAATCAATGCTGATTCCTTACTTTTGAAGCAAAATAAATATAATGAGTGACCACTCAAAAAAACATCCCACCGAGCGACGCTGAAGGTACCGAGATTCACCAAATTCTTACTGCATGGCTTGTGAATAGGGCTGGAATGCTCGTTTTTATTCCATTTTAGATTTATCAAAAAGGAAGAAGGCTTTTAAGAATCTTTCGGCGACTCTCAGTGATTTCGGCGTGTTTGGTGGAAAAATTATTTTCAGAATGTTCGTTGTCTTCGATTAAGAAAAAGTCACAGCACTTGATTCTCTGATTAAATATTTTAAATTTGCGTAACCAATTTTATCCTTCTGAGCACTTCAAGCACAAGACATGTTTTTTTTCGTGGCAAAAGTGCGAAGAATATCCGCGCCGGGCAAAGCCAATTGGATTCTTCGCGCTCGCGGCTTTTTAGAGATGCACGGCAGCGAGAACGCCGCGCTCAGAAAGACGCAGGTCATAACTTTTTATTTAAAAGAATCCAAAAACAAAATTCGCACGAGTAAGAAAACTTGAACACGAAAACACTTTAACACAGGTTTAATCAGGAGTTTTATGAAAAAAGCACAAGGCATCATTTGGGATTTAAGCGACCTTTACTCATCCAGTGACGACCCCAAAATCAACCAGGATATCAAAGCTGCAATTGCATTAAGCAAATCTTTCAAAAAGAAATATCACAGTAAAATCGCCGGTGAAGATTGTACCGCTGTTCTCTTGCTCGAAATGCTTAAAGAATATGAACAGCTAATTGAAAATGGCTATCGTCCATTCGCGATGTCCAATTTGCTTTTTACCGCTGACGGCCGTTCCGATGTTTACAAAGCGATGGTGGCCAAGGTCCAGGACGCCATGACTCAGATTAAAAATGAAACTCTGTTTTTTGCACTTGAAATTCAAAAAATGCCTGACGCTAAAATCGAGACGTTTTTCAGCAGCGGTAAATTGGAACACTATCGGCATTATATCGAATCTTTGCGGCTGTTCACTCCTTATACACTTTCCGAACTTGAAGAGCAGGTCATTAATCAAAAGAATCTATCGGGAAAAACAGCCTTCGTCAATCTTTTTGACGAGTTCACTGCTTCCTTTGAATGGGAAATGGAAATCGACGGCGAGACAAAAACCTTGACCGAAAGCGAAATGAGAGAGCTGCAACGGCATCAGGATCCGGAGTTGCGGCAACGCGCCAAAGCATCCCACGATCTGAAGTATGGTGACAACGCGCTCATTTTCACCAACATATTCAACAGCTTAGTCAAAGACCATGCAACAGAAATGAGGATGCGCAAGTACGAAAGTCCGATTCAGCCGACGCACTTAGGTAACGGCGTCTCGGGAGAAATCGTGGAAACCATGATGCGAGTCGTCAGTGACCATTACCCGCTGACCCAACAGTACAACCGGCTTAAAGCGAAGATGCTCGGGTTACCCAAGCTGCGCGGCAGCGATCTTTATGCGCCGGTTTCCAAATCCGACCGTGTTGTTCCTTTTGAAGAAGGCAAACAATTAGTCCTCGAAAGCTTTGCAGGTTTTTCCCCGGAATTCGGAGAAATCATTGGCCGGGCCTTTGATGAAAAATGGATTGACGCGGAGATTCGTCCCGGTAAACGCGGTGGCGCGTTTTGTTACAGCATTGGGCCGTCCGTGCATCCGTATGTTTTGATGAATTACGTCGATAAAGTGGACAGCGTTTATACTATGGCTCATGAATTCGGTCATGCATTGCACACGGTTCTGGCCGGCGAAAAAGGCTCGCTTTTGACTTTCCACGCACCTCTTGTCCTTGCTGAAACCGCTTCGGTATTTGCCGAGATGCTTCTTACCCGTAAACTTTTGTCAGAGGAAAAAAATCGCGAAAGCCGCATTCAAATTCTGGCGTCAAAGCTGGAAGACTTTTTCGGTACGATTTCACGTCAGAATATGTACATCTCTTTTGAATTAGACGCTCACCTCGAAGGCGCCAAACGCAGGCTGAGCGCCGATGATTTGTGCAGCCTCTGGACAACCCGCCGTGACGAAATGTACGGCGATTCGGTTGATTTCCTTCCCGAGGAAAAGTGGTTCTGGTCGGTGATTCCACATTTCATCCACACACGGTTTTATTGTTACGCCTACACTTTCGGCGCGCTCCTGGTTCTGGCTCTCTTTAATCAATACGAAGAAAAAAAAGAAGCGTTTGTGCCGAAGTACCGTGGACTTCTGGCCGCCGGCGACTCTGACTGGCCGAAGAATCTTATCGGTAAAATGGGTCTGGATATTTCGGAGCCGACATTCTGGAAAGGTGGTTTTAAAGTAATCCGGAATATGCTGGAGGAGTTGGAAGAGTTGGTTGGGTAAGTCCAGATGAAGCAATCTCGTGCTTGCAGAGTAGATTGCTTCGTAAAAATATGTCTCGAGCCGGGGCCGAAGGAACGCCCGCATCGTCTTCTTTTGTACACTTTTTGAGCAGCCCCATTTCAAACTCACCACTCTAAATCTACCTTCTTAATCACATCTTAAAACAACATTTTTCTTGACAATTTTGACTATATTTGATAGGTTGGATTTGTCTCCAAACAAATATGTCAAGTTGCCCAATCTCATGGCAATTAAAGGCAGGAAAAATTCCGGCACCTGGATTGTCTGAATAATTTTCTGAAATAGAAAGGTTAATATATGAAGTTGCTAAAAAGCTATCTATGTTTTGCTTCTCTTCTTGTTTTTTGCAACACGCTTAACGCCCAGAGACTTCCTGAAGGAGCGTACCACTCCAACCGGGAACGTAGCTATGATATTATCCATTACCTGGCAGAACTATCTTTTAATTTTGACAAGAGGCAAGTCTCTGGAAAAGCAACTATTACTGTGACTCCGTTGAGAAAAATCGAAGTCCTTACACTCGATGCAATCCTTCTCAATATTAAAAGCGTTTACATGGAGGATAACAATGTTAAAATGCAGTTTCGTCAGAGTGATAATTCCCTCACGATAACTTTGCCCACTCGGAAGACTAACCGGGATACATTCTCGCTGGTTATTGACTATAGCTGCCAACCAAGAGCGGGCATGTATTTTGTCCGGAATCCCGACAACCCGAAGCTTTTCTATGTTTCTACCTATGGCGAGGACGGCCTACACGCAAACTGGCTTCCTATTTACAATGATGTGAATGATAAGTTCTCAACAGAAATGAAAGTCACCGTCCCCGCACCGTATGTTGTCATATCCAATGGAAAGCTTATCCAGGAAACTCAAGCAGAAAATGGCGAGAAGACTTATCACTGGAAGCAAACTTTGCCGCATCCCAATTACCTGATTAGCATATACGTCGGTGACTATGAAAAAGGAGATCTGCCGCCCGCATTTGGTACGATTCCACTCAGCTATTGGGTCCCACGCGGTAGACTCACCGAGGGCGCCTATGCTTTCCGAAACACAACGCGTATGGTTGAATACTTTTCCAATCGCTTCTACTACAAATATCCATGGATCAAATACGATCAAATAGCCGTTCCGGATTACGCTATCGGTGCGATGGAGCACACCGGAGTCACTGGACACCGGGCGAGCATATTGCGCACGGAGAACGCACCTTTAGATTTTAATCCAACGTTGAATCATTATGCGTCTTCCTGGTCTGCAGAAGCGCTTATTTCCCACGAGTTGGCGCATCATTGGTTCGGCAATACTTTAACCTGCCGAAACTTGAGTTATCTCTGGCTTAATGAGAGCTTCGCCAGCTACCTCATGATGCTCTGGGATGAAGAATCCGTAAGTAAAGACCAACTTTTGTTCGATGTCCAGCTTGCTAAAGATCAATATTTCAACTATGTTCGCAACCAGCACATCATCAGACCGTTGGAATACCACAATTTCGACGACGCAAACACTATCTATAACACGGAACATACCTATTTAAAAGGGGCGGCTGTTCTGCACATGTTGAGAAAACTTCTCGGTGATGAGCCCTATTTTCAAGCGCTCGGTTATTACCTTAAAAAGCACGAGTTCTCTAACGTCGTCAGTGACGATTTGAAAATAGCCATAGAAGAATCGACTGGCGAAAATTTATACTGGTTTTTTGAACAATGGGTCACCGGTGGCGGGCATCCGCAGTTTGAAGTGAAGTATGAATATTTAGCTAAACGCAAAATCATTACGTTGAGTGTTTCACAAGTTCAGCCTCTCGTTAAGGGACAGGGGATTTTCAAATTGCCGGTCAAAATAAAAATCGTAACCCCGGACAAAACCTGGCTGGAAAAGATTTGGCTGGAAAAAGCCACCCAGCGTTTCAGGATTGCTTGCGATCAGCAACCGCTCATGGTCAGTTTCGATGGCGACGGGGACCTGGTCGCCGAAGTCTCCTTTCCGAAGGACGTCGATGAATTGGCCTATCAGGCAAGACATGATGCCGTACCCGGCAGGCTGTGGGCCATCCGGCAACTCGCCTTGCATTATCCGGTTGAGAAAAAAACTATCGAAACTTTCGGCAGCATTATCGCTTTAGAAGGGTTTTGGGGAACGCGCGCGGAGGTTGCACTTCAGCTCGGCACCATTAGAACGAACGCCGCTGAAATTTTGATAGCCGAAGCACTGCGCGCACCAGATTACCGAATCCGTAAAGCCGGGGTTTTGGCTTTGGAAAAATTCGGCACTGGCTCCGCCGCTGAGAAACTTGAGCAAATCATTAACAAAGATTCGCATGTCGACGTAGTTGCGACCGCACTGTTAACCTTAGCCAAAATCAACCCTGAGTTAGATCCGGCATTCATTAAGAAACAGCTTACCAGGAAGTCGTGGTATGATGAAATCATTTATGCTGCCATGCTTGCGTGCAAAGAGCTGAAAAACAAGGCACTTCTACCAACCATAAAAAGATACGCAACTCACCAAAATAACCAGTTTGTTCACAGGGCAGCTCTGGAGGCCTGGGCGGCTTGTCTCCCAAATGACAAGCAATTGCACAGCAATCTGATTTCGCTGACCGAAAGTCCAGTGTATACCCTGCAACAATCTGCGATTTCGATTCTCGGAACTTTACATGTGGGTGAGGCAAAAGAAAGACTTCAGCGAATTGTTGAAGAAAATGCGGACGCGAACCTGGTTGTCGCAGCACGCAAGGCGCTTGATAAAATCGAATGGGTCCAAGGGGAGCCTGCAAACCAATGACATTTGACTAAAAGAATATTTGGTTGACAATCAGAGCTATTTAAACTAAATTCCTTGCAGTCAAAACACTCCACAGATAATTTGTCTCCTCATTAGCAAGGGGCGGACTACCTGTTTAATTAATTCCATTATTCAAATTTGGAGGAAACGATGAAACCTCGTTCACTCACCAAGCCAAAAAGTCATAGATTTTATTTTGTATGGATGATGATGATTTTAATCACCTTCATCTTTTCAAGCGCGATGGGTCTTCCTGCAATAGCACAGGAAAAATCAAAAAAAGAAGAAACCAAAGAAGAACCTAAGTTAGTTAAACCCGGCCCGAATCGTAAAGCGGGTGAAGGCGAAGGACCTTTCAAACGCTTAATCATCAGAGGCGCTATCATGATCGATGGTACCGGTGCGCCGCCACGCGGTCCGGTGGATATCGTTATTGAGGGTAACCGGATCGAAGAAATCAAAAACGTCGGTTCGCCGGGAGTTGCAATTAAAGAAAAAAGACGCCCGAAAGATGCCACCAAAGAAATCGACGCGCACGGCTCGTACGTACTCCCCGGGTTTATTGATTTACACACCCACAACGGCGGCGTTCCGAAAGCGCCGGAAGCAGAGTATGCCTATAAACTTTGGATGGCACACGGCATTACAACCGTGCGCGGCGTCTCGGTTGGTCCGTTCGAATGGTCGCTAAGTGAAAAAGAACGGAGCGCCCGCAACGAGATAGTGGCGCCGCGCATCTTCGCTTACCAGCGTCCGGGCCAGGGCGAGGAATGGAAGGATAGAAATATTCGAACACCAAAGGACGCCCGTGAATGGGTTCGCTACGCGGCAAAGAAGGGTATCGATGGTTTAAAATTGGGTTCCTACCGTCCTGAAATCATGAGCGCCTTACTGGATGAAGCTAAAAAATTCAATCTCGGCTCAACCGCACATCTAGGTCAAATGGGGGTTGCGCAAATGAACGCCATCGATGCAGCCCGGCTCGGCCTCCGCGGCATGACCCACTATTACGGACTTTTTGAAGCCCTTTACAAAGACCATGACGTTCAGCCGTGGCCGCCGGACATGAATTATAGCAACGAGCAGCACCGTTTCGGTCAGGTTGCGCGCCAGTGGAACCTGATTCATCCCCGCGGCAGTAAAGAATGGAATGCTCTGATCGACGAATTTTTGGAGCTTGACTTTTTCATTAACCCCACCATGACGATCTATTCCGCCGGCCGGGATGTCATGCGGGCTCGTAATGCCGACTGGCACGAAAAATATACACTACCCTCCCTGTGGGATTTCTTTACACCCAGCCGGGAATCTCACGGCTCCTACTGGTTCAACTGGACCACCTGGGATGAAGTTGCCTGGAGAAATTTTTACCATGTCTGGATGGCATTTTTGAACGACTATAAAAACAAAGGCGGAAAAGTCACCATTGGCTCGGATTCCGGTTATATCTACCAACTCTATGGCTTCGGAACCATCTGGGAAATGGAGCTGTTGCAGGAAGCTGGGTTCCATCCTCTTGAGGTAATTCGAGCGGCGACGATGCACGGCGCCGAAGAACTTTTTGGACCAACAGGCAAGCCGATCGACCGCGGCGTCATTCGACCCGGGCTGCTCGCCGACTTAGTGATCGTAGATGAGAATCCGATTGCGAATTTAAAAGTACTCTACGGAACCGGAACAGTTAAACTGAATGACGAGACCGGCCAACCGGAGCGCACGGGCGGCGTCAAGTATACGATTAAGGACGGTATTATTTACGACGCGAAACAGCTTTTAAAAGATGTTGAAGCAATGGTTCTTAAACAAAAACAAGAAAGAATG
>SMXC01000280.1 GCA_004356825.1 Caldithrix sp. | reverse complement strand
TGCTTGAGCTAAACCTAAATTAACGTCAGTTCGACGTAAGGAATAAAATGAGGAGCAAAGACCAAAAACGACCCGTCCAATGTCATTCCTGGGATTGCAGCAGGCTGTTGCAAATAAGACTTAAGCCACGGATTTCCACTGATTATCTGAATATTATTAAGGAAAGGTCGTTTTCGTCAAACAATCTGTGAGAATCCGTGTTCATCAGTGGCAAAAAAATGAATCTGCAACAGCCTGGAATTGCAGGCAGGAATCTTTTCGTCATTACAACTAGATTCCGGCTTAAAGGATTGCCGGAATGACGGTATATGTAAGTTTTTGGTCCTTGATTTCTTATATCGAACTCAGGTTAAATTAATATCCAAGAACCCCATTAAGTCAAGAAGGCCCGGGTCATTCTGATCCGGGCCTTCTTTATTCATTTCTAACTTAATCACGAATTTTCATGGCCAATCCCACAATTCTATAACAATGAAACCTTATAAACTATTTTATCATCACCCATTTTCTACTTGTGTCCATTTGCGCGAATTTATGTTTAATTGCTTTTTTGCCTATGAAATATCCTCTCCCTTTACACCGGTCGCCCTTTCCACAAACCAAACTCCGAGATAGCATAGCGGTGTATCAAAAGCGGCAATGACAACCTTGAGCACATAAACAGCTAAAATAATGTTCATCAAATCGCCAAAATCGCCGGTAAAAACGGTGGTGTTTTTATAGAGAAAAATCATGTTGACTGTGAAGGTATCGATGAATTGCGAAATCATTGTAGAAGCGTTGTTGCGAAGCCAGAGGTGCTTGCCTTTGGTCAATTTTTTCCAGAAGTGAAAGAGGCGAACGTCGATGAGTTGGGCCAAAAGATAGGCGGCCATAGAACCAAATAGCAACCGCCAGATCGGGCCGAATATGTTCGTGTAATCTTCCTGAAGGGGATAGAACTCGGCGACAGGCAAGCGGATTCCAATTAAAGAAAATGCCAAAAGCAGCAGGCTCATACAAAAGCCCATGATGACCAGGAAACGCGCCCGGCGAGCGCCGTACATTTCCGAAACGATGTCGGTGATCAAAAATGTGAGCGGAAACCATATAATGCTAACCGGCAGCACGGTGCCAAATGCAGTAAACAGCTTGACGCCGACGGTGTTGGTCAAAACTACAAAGGTGACGAATACCGCCACAAACCCCGCGTATAATTGTTCGTAACGATTCATAATTTAAATTGTAGGGGCACAAAATTGTGTGCCCTACAAACCTTCTAAATCCAGAATCCTCTGTCTAATTTCTTTGGGAATGGGGACTTTTTTCGCGCCTCGATAATCGTACGACACAATCAAACCTTCACCTTCGGCGGCAATTTTCTGATGTTTCTGACTGACCACGCAATAATCCATCACAAATCTATCCAACTCAATGCTTGAGACCTTGCCGCAAATCGTTACTTTGTCCGGGTAGGCAAGCGGTATTTTAAATTTACTTTTCGTCGCAGAGAGAATCGGGCCGCGACCGGTCTTTTCCATAAATTCCAAATAACCGATTTTCTCTAAATAGGCGATACGAACGCTTTCAAAATAGCGAAAGTAAACGATATTGTTAACGTGTTGAAAAGCATCCATTTCACCCCAGGCAACCGGAGTCTCAATGGTCACGGAATAGTGTTTCAAAATTTCTTGCATTGGTTTGAGGGGGCGGTCGCTCTATAAGTATTCAACAAAAAAATTCACGCAAAGACGCAAAAGCGCAAAGATAGCGCAAAGGGGAAAAGACAAAATTTCATTCTTCTAAACTTTCCTTTTCACTACAAATCAGGTATAAACGTAATTAAATTGCAAAAAACCTTGCGTATCCTCTGCGCCTTTTCCCTTTTGTGGCGGCCTCGTGCCGCGCTGCGTTACTCATTACTTTTGCTAACGGTTACATTCGCTTGGTTCTCCATCAATTCCACCCGGACTTCCCAGGGCTGGCAGCAAATCTGACAATCTTCTTCATAACTCTGCGGGTTACCTCCAGAATAATCAATGAAGATTTCATTAGGTTCGCCACAGTAAGGACAAAAAATCTCTACGGTATCCTGCACGGGAAACCTCCATCCAGCCAATACAAAATAAGTACTACTTTATAAAAGTTCTGCCAGTGCCGCCAGCAAATAAACCACATTCGCTTTTTGAGAAGACTCCCCCATCAAACCGATTCGCCAAATTTGACCGGCTAAGTCTCCAAGCCCGCCGCCGATTTCAATGTTGTACTCTTTCAACAAACGTTTCCTGATTTTTGCCTCTTCTATATTTGCCGAAAGTTTAATCGAATTCAGTGTCGGCAGACGGATGCTTTCATCAACAAATGGCGTTAAGCCAAACTTCTGTAATCCGGCAAACAATTCAAGGCTGCTTTGTTTGTGTCTTGTAAATCGCTTCTCAAGACCCTCTTCATGGATGAGTCTAAGGGCCTCACGAAGCGCATAATTCATACTAATCGGTGCCGTGTGATGATAAGCTCGGGTCTTGTCAGACCAGTAATCTGCGATCATGGTTGTGTCGAGATACCAGCTCTGCACTTTTGTCTTGCGACTTTTTGCAATCGAAATCGCCTCGTCAGTGAAGGTGATTGGCGCCAATCCCGGGGGACAGCTCAGACATTTCTGGGTGCCGCTGTAACAAATGTCAATTTGCCAGTCATCCACTTTAACCGGCACGCCGCCGAGCGAAGTTACTGCGTCCACGATGAGCAGCGCACCGTACTTTTTACACAGCTTACCGACTTCCGCAAGCGGCTGCATGACTCCGGTCGAAGTCTCGGCATGCACCAAGGCCACAGCTTTTACGCCGCCTGCTTGTTTCAACTGGTCTTCGATTTCCTGCAAGTCGATGCTTTGGCCCCAGGGTTTCTTAATCTGTATCGGAGTTCCGCCGCAGCGCCCCACAATATCCGACATGCGATTTCCAAACACGCCGTTGACCCCGATAATGACCTTGTCTCCTGGCTCAACCATGTTGACAAATGCCGATTCCATGCCCGCGCTGCCAGTGGCAGAAATAGCGATGGTAAATTGATTTTTTGTCTGGAAAACGAAGCGCAGCAACTGCTGGATATCGTCCATAATTTGTAGAAACTCCGGATCCAGGTGTCCAATGATTGGCGTTGAAAGGGCTTTATAGACCCGCGGATGTACCATGCTCGGTCCCGGTCCAAGTAGAAGTCTCTGAGATGGATTGAGTTCAGCAAAACTTTGCATTTCAAATCCTCTGAATATAGTTAATAAGCACGCTTTAAAATGAAGCCACCCACCCCACTACCCGGTTATAAAACGAGAATGACCGGGATAACGGTATCTTGACAGAAAATAACGTGTTTATGTGTCCAGGTGCTAATATTTTGAATTTACTCAACTTGATAAAATACGTAAACACTTTAACACTGTAACATCAAAACGTAGCAATTTAAAAAAACATGTCAACAAAAGCAAATGATACGAACAGGGCAAACTTTTCTCTTGATTATCCTTACACTTATTAATACTTTTAGTCACACATTTAAGGAGATAAATTGAAAATATCACGACTGAAAACCAAAATAACATTGCTTTCTTCATTATTTCTGTTGCTTATTTCCTGCGGACACCGCAATTCCCCGGAGGGAGTAGCAGAGGAATTTCTATTCCGCTACTTCATCGAATTGAATCAAAGGGGTGCGCTTGAGTTGAGCACAGGCCTGGCGACAGATAAACTCAATAAAGAAATCGAGCTGACCCAGAATATCCGGATGCTGCCCAACTTGGATCTGGCGCAACATAAACCATTTTTGGATTATGAATTGGTTAACAGGCAAAACCGCGGCGAAAACTCGGTTACCTTTTTTTACGATGTAACCATTGAAAGTAAAAACGGAGAAGACTACAAACGCGAATTGATCTTAACGACCATTCTTCTCAACGACGAGTGGAAAGTAAATAATTTTGATACGTTTTTGAAGTGACAGCTATGAGCTCTCAGCCTTCAGCTTTTAGCTAAAAAATTTGAAGCTGGAAGCTGATAGCTGACTGCTGGAAGCTTAACTTTGGCAATGTTTCTGCTCGTTATCTCCGCACCCGTAATCATTGGCGGCTATGGAATATTAAAAAAGTATTCCTGGGCCAGAATTTTAGTCCTTATTCTCGGCGCTTTAAATTTTACTTAATATTCCGTTCGGAACCATTCTCGGTGTCTACACTTTCTGGGTGCTTTTGAATGAGGACGTAGCAAAAGAGTTTACTTAATCTATATTAGCTTGATAGAAAGTATCCTTTTATAATTTGACTTATTACGCCACTCATGCTCCCGCAGAAAATAAAAAAAAACAAACCGGTTGTTACTTTTAGCAGCTACACCCCGAAAGAATTCCGCAGCCCTCAGAACCGAAATTATGACGGACAGCTTGCACACGAAGCTTTGTTGCGCAAAGGCCAGCTCTTTATCATTACCAGCGCCACCAACAGTTCGGCTGCAGAAAACAGAACCAGCGAAAGCGGCATCACCGAAAATATTCTCAAAGAAGTCTATTACTCCCACCCATCCGACGATGTTGTTACCTGCCTGAAACACGCTTTCGACGACGCAAATACCCTGGTCAACGAACTCTTAAACGATAAAGGTAAGAAACAGCAATTGGGCGTCAAATGCACCGCCCTGGTGGTAACAAATGAGCGCGGATATATTGCTCAAGTTGGTGATATTCACGTCTATCGTGCTACAAAAGACAAACTTGAGCGACTGACCAGCGATAATATTTTGGTTGGCGGCAAGCAAAGTTTCGCACTCGGTCCGGAAGCAAAAATTAATATTCATTTCAACCGGTACATCGCGTTGAAAGCGGGTGATTCTTACCTGCTCAGTACAGATGGGCTCACCAACGTGAATCATCATTTGGTGAGAAGAATCGTTTTGGGAAATAATCCGGGGGATGCCTGCAGAAAAGTGACTGATTTAATTCAAAAAGAAGGTCATACGGGGAGAATCAAGGTTCAGGTAGTTCAGGTTAATTTTACCCCCGGACTGCCGATTCAACCCAAGCATAGATTCTTAAATCAAAGAGCGTGGGGACCAGCGCTGTTGCTGCTTTTGTTTGCCCTAAGTGCAACCTTTGTTTTTTATAAAAACAAGAGTGAGCTGCCTGAACAAGCAATCTCACAAGCCCGGGCAATTCAAGTAAATGACCCGCCTGGGTTTAAAAAAGAAGAGCCGTTGATTGAAGAGAGCGAAAATAACAAAATTGAATTAACTAGCTCCGAGCCTGCCCGGCAAATAGTGGACGATGAACACATCAAACCGAATGAGTCTGAAAATCCTGTGGCGGTTAAAACGAAGGCGCCTGAACCAGGCCCACCCATCCTTGTCTCACCCTCTTTAAGTGATCAGTGGAATCTCAAAAATCTTAGAAAATCGGATTATGAAATTAATGACAATAGAATAACTTTTTTGGCGACTCCAAATATTAAAAAAACGCTGTTTCGGACGGCAGAACTTCGAGACTTTACGATTCAGATCGAAGCACGTATAAAAAGAAATAATGCATCCGGAAGATTTGGCGTAATCGTGGGATACAGAACGATGGTCAATAGACCCTACGAAATTTATTACCTTCTGTCTTTATTTAGGCAGCAGGAGTTTTTGCTGCAAAAATACTCCGGCTTTCGCAAAGAGCTTGTTACAAGAATTCCCATAAACTTTGATTCATTGCAAGGGGATTTTCAGGATATTCAACTCGAAGTAAAATGCTTCGGCCCTTTCATTGAACTTCACGCGAATCAAAAGCAGATTTTCCGGTGGCGGACGGGAGAAAAAATTGTAACCGGACAGGTAGGTATCTTCGTATCGCCGGAAACGGAAGTAGAGGTTTCAAAATTTGAAATTGTCACGGGGGTTGAATTTAGCCGGAAGTAAGTTCAGATAGACCGAAATCGTACTTGTTGTCTTTTAAATGCTGTGTCATTCATTAAAAGTCATTGAGGGTCATTGTGTCATTAAGCCAATGAATAAGTGACCTGATGACAACTACATGACAGCTCGAAGACAGATTTTTCGATCGTTTGTAAGAGCACTTAATTACGCACTTATTTAGGAATCACACTACTAGTACGCAGGCGTCCTGCCGGGCGATTTCTGCATCTAGCGCCTCGTCTTTAGGATACTCGGCGAGACGCCTCACGCTAATTTTCGGCCAGTCACTAATTAAAAAACCTGAAGAATATCCCTTTCCGCTTGACCCTTATCCAGTCCGATTTCACAAAACAAGTTGGCATTGATATTGCAGTACTACATGCAACAGCTTAGTTTAATGTACAAAAAAAGACTCAATTAGCGACCGGTGACCTGAGTCGATACAATTTTGAAGAGTTTCAAATAAATTAAGGATGAACAAAATGATTGAAATAGATTCAAAGGAAGGGATCAGTCTTAAAAACGCGACTGAAAATGAATTGATTGAGGCTTTCAAAAAATTAGACTGGTATTTTGACTACGGGCCAAAGTTTAATCGAACGGACTACCTGGAGAGAATCGGTAATATTATGCTCGAAATAAGAGCAAGAAAGATTATGGGTGAAAAAATCACAGCCAAAGATATGAGCAAAGAAATAGTTGAACTGCAAAATTTAGAATATTCAAGGCATTCATGAAAGCCCCGGGGAGTTGACACTCCGGCGGACCGACCAAACAGCGGCCTCATTTAACATTCCGCCCCATCAGGCCAAAGCAACATTTTAGCCTTCCAATAAAATCACATCTGCGGTTGCTTTACCACTCTTGATGTTTAGCAAAGTCTTACTGCACACTTGACAATCTATGAACTTTTTTGCATATTCTTGCAGAATTCTCACCTGACCCGATTAAACCGGAGCCAAAAAGGAACTTTGATCGCTATAACATGAAGTGAGCGCACCAAGCGGTCCTGGATGCTGGATGCTGGATGGAGTTACGAGTATCCAGCTTCATAAAAGAATCATCACAACGTCGTTATTTCAATCTTTGCCCTTGCGGAAAGAAAGGTTGCTCTTAAAGAGCCTAAACATTTCAACCCAACCAATCGAGGAATTTATGGAAAGAAAAATTCTATTTTTGTTCTTTATCTCAATTTCTGTTTTACTGAAATTGTCTTGTGAAAAAAATATGACTGAAGAACAAATGAGTGTAAAGGCCAGAAAAATTCATGAGCATGTGTTGACCATCGACACCCACGATGATATTCCAGCCAATTTTGCGACCGAGGAAGTAGACCCTGGCGTTCGCGGCGAGCGCCAAGTTGACATTCCGAAAATGCAGGAAGGGGGTCTGGACGTGGGCTTCTTTGTCGTTTATGTGGGTCAAACAAAAAGAACAGCTGACAATTACGAAAAAGCCAAAACCGATGCTATGATCAAATTTGATGCGATTCACCGTATGTGCAAAAAAATGTATCCGGATAAAATCGAGTTGGCTTTTACTGCAGAGGACGTGGTACGAATTCATGAAAGCGGCAAATTGGTGGCCTGTATCGGAATTGAGAACGGCTATGTCATTGGCAAAGATTTGAGCCTGCTTAAAAAATATCACGAACTGGGCGCCCGCTACATGACCCTGGCACATAACGGTCATAATGATATTTGCGATTCAGCAAACCCTCAAGAGAGCCTGGGGGACTCCGAATCAGAACACAACGGCGTCAGTGAATTTGGTAAGCAGGTGATCGCCGAAATGAACCGGTTGGGCATCATGGTGGATGTGTCACATATTTCCAAGAAATCCATGCTCGATGTCGTTAAACTTTCAAAAGCGCCGGTGATTGCCTCGCATTCAAGCTGCCGGGCCCTTTGTGACGTCTCCCGCAACATGGACGACGAACAATTGCTGGCGCTTAAAAAGAACGGTGGGGTGATGCAAACAGTTGCTCTGGGCAGTTTCGTTAAAATAGCGCCGGCGGAAAAAGACACGGCGATGCAAGCCCTTCGTGAAGAGATGGGTATTACAAACAGGAACTCGTTCAGTGCCCTTTCAGAGAAAAAACAAGCTGAATACCGGCAACGCAGATCTGAGTTAAACGATAAGTGGCCGGTCACTGTTCAAGATTTCGTTGATCATATCGATCATGCTGTCAAACTGATCGGCATCGAACACGTAGGCATCAGCTCCGACTTTGACGGCGGCGGCGGCATTCAAGGCTGGAACGATGCCAGCGAGACATTTAATGTCACACTTGAGTTGGTGCGCCGCGGTTACTCCGAAGAGGAAGTTGCTAAACTCTGGGGACTGAACACCCTTCGGGTCTGGCGGGAAGTTGAGCGGGTTGCGGCTGAGATGCAGAAAGTGAGTTCGATGTGAATCGAATAAGTCCCTCACTTGCCATCTTTTTTAAACTTTTCCCATCTCCCGTCGTATAAGAAATGTACAAAACAATTAGGAGACTGAGATGATAGTAGAAGTTTTAAAAACTTTGTTTATTTTGGCAATTGCGATTCCATTTGTGTATATCGTGTCCGCGAGTGTCATTGATATTCTAAAAAAAATCTACGATTTTTATAAATTAAAAACCAAACCGGTTTTGGTTAGAATTGACGATCGCGCCGATAAGTATCCAGAGTTGTTGTAGTTGTTGTCCTTGACATGAGAACCCGGCTTCAAAAATTGCAGCCGGGTTTTTTATTTCTACTCCATTTCAAACGAAATATATTTTAATTGCCCCCGCCTTTCAACTTGAAAAACGACTGCATCGAAAGCAGCTAAGCTACCAACAAATGCTTTCAAATCTTCAAGGGAATTAATTTCCTGATTATTTACAAAGTGGATAACATCCCCGGGAAGCAATTCATCCTGTTCATAAAGCAGGTTGGCACGGTTAGCAACCACCACACCTGTTTTAACTCTCAACGGCGGCAGCATTCTTGAAATCGTTTCATCGAGGTCCAAGGCAAGGATACCGAGTCTTGGAATGAGGTTCCGTTCCGGGCTCACCATATCCGCAAAGCGGCCGGGGTCGTTGGGCCGCTCTCTAATTTCAACTTTGATTATTTTATCAATTTCACCTCTCCGGATTTCCAGAATGACATGGTCGCCCACTGAGCGACTGTATAAGTTTACATCAAACTGTCTGCCGTTTTCCATGGCTTTTCGGTCCAAACTCAAAATGATATCCCCGATTCTGAGTCCTGCTGTCGCGGCTGGGCTGTAGGGTTCAACATCCGCAATGACGACACGACCCACTCTGGGTAAATCCAGTCCGGTGGCAAGCAATGGCGTAATCGTTTGCACGGACACACCAATCTCTCCCCGGCGTACCCTGCCGGTGGCGCGGATTTGATTGTAAACATTTTTAACGATATTGCTGGGCGCGGCAAATCCTATCCCTTCACTGCCGCCCGATTGGGAAAATATCAGCGTGTTAATTCCAATGACGTTGCCATGGGTGTCCACTAGCGGCCCTCCGCTGCTTCCCGGGTTGATCGGCGCGTCGGTTTGAATATAGATCATCCGGTCTTCGGGCCGAAGCTGGCGTGCGATCGAGCTCACGATTCCCATTGTCACCGAGTTCTCCAAACCCAGTGGACTGCCAAATGCCAGAACCAATTGACCTTTCTGCACGGTGTCCGAATCGCCCAGCTTCAGGAATGGCAGATTTGATTTGTCAACTTTCAGAACTGCCAGATCAGTTTCCCGGTCAATGCCGACAATTTGGGCGCCAACTATTTCTCCCCGTGCTTTCAGAATCGAGCCCTTTCGGCCGTTTTGAATTTCATTTGCGTTAAGCGCTACCTGCACGCGTCTTGCGCCTTCAACCACATGGGCATTGGTGATAATAAATCCATTTGCATCCAGAACGACCCCGGAGCCGGTGCTTCTCTGTTTAGTCAATGCATTTATCTGGTTCACACCGGGCACATACCCGGTCGCCAAAATCTGCACAATCGCCGGGCTAACTGATTTTGACAACCTCTCAAACTCCGCACTGAGCTTGCCCAGAGTAATCATCGACCTTTGCTGATTGACCTGTGCTAACAAACTTGCAGCCGACCCACAAAAACAAAGAGTCATGATTAATAAAAATGCTAAATAGTTTTTAATTCTCATCCTGCTACTCCTTTTTAAAAAATTTGATAAAACAAATAAAGCAAGTCATTCTGGTGGATATTTAGGCCTTGTGTATTGATGATAATTTATTCAACCCGGTTGGAAAATCGTTGGGTGGAATCAATTTTGAGACTTTATGCCATGTCACTGCCTGCATCTTAAATCTGCTTTTGGCCATCGGCTTTTGGCCTTTGGCGCCTGATTTTTAGAATTTACGTTGTTGAATATCATTTCACCTGTTAATACCTGGGAAGTCAAATTTTGCCAGACCCGATAAATGCACAATTTTTTTTGGCAATACTTAAAATCACAAATCGAAAGTGTTTCGAAACCCTCGAACATGCCAGTCACTCCTTAATACGGGCAGAGTCCACTTATTGACCTCGCTTGTTAAATGCCACACGGCCATAGTCTTTTAGTCGATGCAGATCATGCGCAAAGTGCGTGACCACGAACCGAG